>CAXTPM010000659.1:0-3102 GCA_964245865.1 uncultured Fimbriiglobus sp.
GAGCGGCGCATCATCCGCCCAGTGTCCGAGGACGCCAGGCTCATCCGGTTCCAGTTCACCCAGGAGTCACGCGCGGGCGACCGCTACGAGTACACCCTCGAAACGACCCTCAGCCTCGACAAGCAGACCGGGTCGGTCACCTGCGAGCTGCCCGGCCTCGCCGCGGCGGCGCAGGAGGAGCTCGACCGCTGCGTGTCGGCGCGCACCGGCTCGGACATCACCCGCGTGGTGCAGCGGCTCTTCGAGCGCGAGGCCGACCTGTTCCCGGTGCGGCCCCAGGGCGGGTGCTACTTCGTCCCCCGCCGCCACGCGCCGTTCACGAACAAGGCGCAGGACTTCCTCTCCCTGGTGGGCGGCCGGCTCCTGCGCTTCCCCGTCCCCGCCGGCACGGGGGAGGGCGACAGGAGCGTGACGCAGGCGGTGGCGGAGGGGCTGGGGGCGGCGGTGGCGGACCTCCGCGCCGCCGTGGCGCTGTTCGGCTCCGACACCCGGCCCGACACACTCGCCCGCGCCGCCGAGCGCGTGCGGGCCACCAGGTTCAAGCTCTCGGCCTACGCCGAGTACCTGGCCGGCGAGCGGGAGCGCCTCGACCGGGCGGTGGCCGACGCCGAAGTCGAACTCCGCGCCAAGGTCGCCGGGATCGCCGAGCCCGCCGCCGCGTAAGTGCGCTTGGCCGAGCCGGCGCCACTACCCACCTCGGAGACTTGCCATGGAGACCTGCGCGCGGGTCGCCCGCGCCCGCACCGTCGTGATTCTGTCCGTGCCCGCCCTGTGGCCCTGCTGGCCGTTCCTGCCCGTCACGCGCCGGCTGGCGGGGGGCGGGGTCCAGCTCGGCGTCGTCGCCGACTTGCGGGGCCTGTACGGCCTCACCGGCTACTCCGCCACCGTGTTCCTCTGCAACTTGTTCCGCCTGCCCCCGACCCCCGGCGCGTTCCTGGCCCTGCCCCGCGAAGTGTACGACTGGGCCGAGGAGGTGGCCGACGCCGGCTGGTCCGTGGACTGAACCCGAACCCTCAACTTAGGAAGACCGAACCGTGACCCTGTTCACCCGCGCCCAGGCGCGGGACTTCCGCCTGCTGCTGAGTCGCTGCGTCTCGGGCCGCCCGCGCGGCCCCGCCCCGCATGTTGTCGCCCATTTCGGCGGCGGCGTCCGCACCGTGTCCTCGACTACCAGCGGCGGCGTGACCCTCACGCACGCCTCGCCCGCCCCAGGGGAGGCGGACGGCCTGGTCGTGCTGCCCGCGTCGGTGCTCGCCGCAGTCGGGGGCGCGACCCCCGCGCCGGTGACTTTCGACCGCGCCTCCAAGCTCGCTGGCGTGCTGCGGTGGCGCGGGGAGGGGGGCGAGTCGCGCGAGCTGCCCGTCGATTTGGTCGTCCCCGGCGGGCAGCACCGGCCCCCCGAGCCGGTGGCGACGACGCCGGTCGCGCCGTCGCTGCTGGCTGCCTTGCACGAGTGCGGTAGGACGGCGTCTCGGGACTCCGGGGGGCGGTTCGCGCTCTCGATGGTGCAGCTGCGGGGCGGCGGCGAGGGCAGGGTGGCGGGCACTGACTGCCGCGTCGCCCTCCTGTGGGGCGGGTTCGCGTTCCCCTTCGCCGGGGACGTGCTGGTCCCCGCACTGCCCGTGTTCGGCTCCAAGCCCATGGCCCGCGCCGCGCCGGTGTTATTGGGACTCGGGACGGGGCGCCTGGTCGTGTCGGCCGGGCCGTGGTCGGTGTCCCTGCCGGTCAACGGCACCGGCCGCTTCCCCGACGTGGCAGCGGTCGTCCCCCGCCACGCGCCCACGACCGTCGGACTCGGCGCCGCGGGCGCCGAGAAGGTGCTCTCGGCCCTGCCGGGCCTGCCCGGCGGCGGCCACCCCTCGCGCCCCGTCACGCTTGAAGCCGGCGGCGGCGGGGCGGTGGCGGTTCGCGGGCGCGGCGAGGGCGTCGAGTCGCAAGACGTGGCCCTCGCCGACTCGCAGGCGTCCGGCCCCGCCGTCCGCGCCGTCCTCGACCGCCGGGTCGTGGCCCGCGCGCTGTCCCTCGGCTGCCGCACGCTCCGGCTCTCGCCGGACAACAAGCCCGTGGCGTTTGAGGGGGGAGATATCACCCTCGTCGCCACGCAACTCGACGCCGCCCTGGCCGCGCCGGCCCCGGCGCCCGCGCCGCTACCCCCGTCCCCAACAGAAATCCCCTTAACCGAGAGGAAGGCCATGACGACCAGCGAACCGAACGGCGCCCCGCACCCGAGGGGCGACCCGACCGCGCCACCCGACCCGCTCGAACTCGCCGAGGAGCTCCGCGTCCTACTCGCCGGGGCCGCCGCCGGCGCCGCCCGCCTGGCCGCGGCGCTCCGTCGGGGCCGGCGCGAGAAGAGGGTGATCTCGGCGCTCGTGAGCAACCTGAGGCAGCTCGACTTAGGAGGCAGGCCGTGACCGCCGCCCTCGCCGACACGTGCAGAAGTCTCGCCGCCTCGCTCGCCGGGCTGAAGCAGCGGGCGCGGGACGCCGTCGCGGCCGAGCTCGCCGCCGCGCTCGGCTCCGCCGCGAAGAACCTGGCCGCCGCCGTGTTCTCCGCGCCGCCGCCCCGACCTGTGTCGGACTGGCGTCACCACGGAGACGACGGCGGGCGCGGCGACTGGGGCGACCCCTGGGACGACGACCCCGGCGACGACCGCCGGGATGTCTCGACCCGGTACGGCCAGGACGCAGAGCGCTCCTCTTCCCTCGCACCCCAGTCCGGCGCCCCCGGCGCGGTGGCGGTCGGCCTGGCGCTCGGCCGCTGGTGGCTCGGGCGGCGCGGCGGGGTCCTGGGCGCCCTGGGGGTCGGCGCCCTGGCGGCGGCCCTGGGGCTGGCCGGCGGCCCCGGCCGTACTCGCGGCCGCCGCCGACCTCCTCGCCGCCGAGTCCGCGCTCGGCCGGGCCGACTGACCCCGGCCCCGGACCGACCACCCGCCGCGCCCCCCGGCGCCGGCACCTGCGCCAACGGCCCGAACGACTCCGGCCGCACGACTGTTCCGAACCGAACCCACCCGACACCACGCAAGGAGAAGACCATGTCCGTGACTATGAACGGCAAGCCGCAGCGCAAGCAGCTCGGCGACCAGCTCGACCGCCTCGACGG
>CAXTPM010000660.1:0-3101 GCA_964245865.1 uncultured Fimbriiglobus sp.
GCGCGTGGGCCAAGCTCGAACTGGAGCGCGCCGCCGAACTGTGGCGCCGGCGCTTCCGGGGCAAGGTGCGCCTGATCGACGACACCGCCGTGACGGACGCCGTCATCGCCGACTCGCACCTGGTGCTCTGGGGCGACCCGCAGTCGAACAAACTGTGGGCGCGGGTCGCCGACGAGCTGCCGTTCAAGTCGGCCGGGGCGGCGTTCGCGCTCGGCGGCGAGAGCTACCAATGGGCGTCACGCGTGCCGGTCGGCATCTTCCCGAACCCGCTGAACCCCGCACGCTATGTGGTGCTGAACAGCGGCCCGACCTGGACCGAGTTCGACGACGCCAACAACGCCCGCCAGGTGCCGAGACTGCCCGACTACGCGGTGCTCGACATTTCGGCGCCGAGAGTGCGCGGGATGCCGGCTGTCGTGCGCGCGGGGTTCTTCGGCGAGAAGTGGGAGCTACTGCCGAAGGACGGGGAGTAGCACCAGGCGCGGCTGGCGGAATCTTCACTTGCTGGGGATTCCGCACCGTCGCGGGCGGCGGGCTTTCGCCCCCTACTCCTCCCACAGAATCTCGCACAGCCGCCCCAGCGCCCTCCCCTCGCGCTTCGGCTCGACGCCCTTGGGCAGCGGCAGGTCGTTCAGAAAGATGGCGAACGTCAGCTTCCGGCCGCTCTTGGTCGTCATTACCCCGGCCAGCGCCTTGCTGACGAGGTAGCTGCGGTCGTTCAGCAAATCGTCCCAGTAGAGCGTGCCGGTCTTCGCGCGCACCATCCCCGCCGCCGGGTGGCCGGGGGTGCCGATCTCCGCGAGGGTGCCGTCGAGGCCCAAAATAGGCAGGCAGTCGGCGAACGCCGGCCAGTCGGGGCGCTTCTGCAGCGCGAGTAAGAGCGCCGCGGTGGCGCGCGGCGTGGCGTGGTCGGCGTTCGCCCCGCCGGCGCCGCCGGCGAAACTCAGGCCGGCCACGGGGACGCCGAGCTTCTCGAGCGCGAGCCGCTGGAGGGTCATGCCGTCTTTGAGCGAGGTCTTGCCGTGCTTCGCGGCCACGAGCATCGGCAGCGTGCTGGCGTAGAGGTTGTGGCTGACCTTGAGCGTGACCTTCAGCGCGTCCCGCAGCGGCGGCGACTTCAACTCCGCGACGGGCGTGTGCCCCAGGTAGTTGCCCGCCGCTCCGGCCCGGCCCGGCAGGCTTTGCCGCACCACGGGGGCGAGCTTGGGGGCATCGACCGCCACCCCGGCGGCGCTCAGGCACTCGACGAACAGCGTCCGCGCGAACTCGGCCGGGCGGGCGATGCCGACGAGCGTGGTCACGGGCGCCGCCCCGGCGGGGATGCTGCCGCGCAAAACATAATTGTGCGGGTCTTCGCCGTTCGGCTCGGTCAGCGTCACTTTCGAGCTAGCCGTGCCGGTGGTCACGCGGATGTCGGGGCGGAAGTAGCCCGTCTCGGGGCGCACCGCCACGGTCACGGGGTCGCCGGGGAGCTTGCCGGGGGTCAGCACGATGTCGATCACATTATCGTTGACCATCACCGGGCTGACGACGTGCGGGCCACTGCCGGTGCCGCGCGCCTCCTCGAACAGCCGGTCGTCCACGAGGACATCACCCGTGACGCGGGCGATGCCGGCGGCGCGGACCTGCTTCGCCAGGAGTTTGAGGCCGCGCAGCGGGTCCGCGGAAGCGAGTTCGACGCTCCCCGGCACGGGGTCGGCGTAGGTGTGGTCCTTGTCGCGGAAGCGGGTGCGGCCCAGTTCGTCGGTGCGGCCCCCGAGGGTGAGGTCGCCCCGGCCGACGAGAATCAAATCGCCCCGCAGCACGCCGCCGTCGAGTCGGCCGCGCTGGTAGACCGGCGTGGTGGTGGTCGAGTCCGGGCCGAGTTCGCACCACGCGGCGGCGGCGGAGAACAGCTTCGTGACCGACGCGGGCGCCACCAGCTTGTCGGGGTTGCGCTCGTAAAGTGTCGCGCCCGTGGCGGTGTCAACCACCAGCACGCCCCAGCGGGCCGGGGCGTAAGTCGGGGCGTCGAGCGCGGCGTCGAGGGCTTTTGCGCTCCCGAGCGGTGGGTGTGCCCCCCCCGGCTGCCCGCCCCCGGCGCCCTCAGGGGGGTCACACCCACCGCTCAGAAGAAGCAGAAGCACTGCACGCCGCATGACCGCCCCCTTGCCGCGCCGCGCGAAAGTCCCTAGCGTGGTTTACGGTTGTCCCGGTTCGCGGCGAGTTCTTTCCAAGCAACAGGTTCGGCATGCCCGCAACGTGCGTAGTCGGTTTGCAGTGGGGCGACGAGGCCAAGGGCAAGATCACCGACTTCTTGAGCGGCGACCACGACGCGGTGGTGCGCTACAACGGCGGCGCCAACGCCGGGCACACGATCGTGTGGGGGTCGCGCACCTTCCGCCTGAGCCTTCTGCCCACGGGCGTGCTCAACCCGGCCGTGAAGTCGGTCATCGGCAACGGCGTGGTCGTCTACCCGCCGCGCTTCATCGAGGAAGTCGCCAGCCTGGAAAGTGCCGGCATCCCCGTCGGCGCGAACCTGGCGATCTCGTCGCACGCGCACCTGATCTTCCCCTACCACATGGAGGAGGAGCGCGTGGTGGAGGGCGCGTCCGACGGCGGCGCGCTCGGCACCACTGGGCGGGGCATCGGCCCGTGCTACCAGGACAAAGTCGGCCGGCGCTTTGCGATCCGCGTCGGCGAGATGCTCGACGCCGACCACTTCCGCAAGCGCCTGGAGTTCGTCGTCCCGTACAAGAACCGACTGATCTCCGCCCTCGCTGGGACGGGGGGCGTGGAGCCGAAGCGCTTCGATGCCGGCAAACTCGCCGACGAGTACCTGGGCTACGCCGAGGCGATGCGGCCGCACGTCGCCGACACCGCGAAGCTGCTGCACGACTCGCTCGACGCGGGCAAGCGCCTCCTGTTCGAGGCCGCGCAGGGGAGCCTGCTCGACGTGGATCACGGCACCTACCCCTACGTGACTAGCAGCAGCAGCCTGCCGTCGGGCATCTGGGGCGGCTCCGGGGTCTGCTCGCGCGAGGTGTCGCGCATCATCGGCGTCGTCAAAGCCTACACCACCCGCGTCGGGCGCGGCCCGTTCCCCACGGAGTTGACCGACG
>CAXTPM010000661.1:0-2825 GCA_964245865.1 uncultured Fimbriiglobus sp.
ACCGCTACGAGTACACCCTCGAAACGACCCTCAGCCTCGACAAGCAGACCGGCGCCGTGTCGTGCGAGCTCCCCGGCCTCGCCGCGGCGGCGCAGGAGGAGCTCGACCGCTGCGTGTCGGCGCGCACCGGCTCGGACATCACCCGCGTGGTGCAGCGGCTCTTCGAGCGCGAGGCCGACCTCTTTCCGGTGCGGCCCCAGGGCGGGTGCTACTTCGTCCCCCGCCGCCACGCACCCTTCACCGACAGGGCGCAGGACTTCCTGAGTTTGGTCGGCGGCAGGCTGCTGCGCTTCCCTGTCCCGGCAGGCACCGAGGAGGGGGACCGGTCGGTGACGCAGGCGGTGGCGGAGGGGCTGGGCGCCGCCGTCGCCGACCTGCGCGCGGCGGTGGCGCAGTTCGGCTCCGACACCCGGCCCGACACCTTGGCCCGCGCCGCCGAGCGCGTGCGGGCCACGAAGTTCAAACTCACGGCCTACGCGGAGTACCTCGCCGGCGAGAGGGAGCGCCTCGACCGGGCGGTCGCCGACGCCGAGACCGAACTCCGCGCGAAGGTCGCCGAGATCGCCGAGCCCGCCGCCGCGTAGGTGTGCGCGGCCGTGCCGGCCCCGACACCCAGTTCACCACTTCGGAGACATCCCATGGACCCTTGCGCGCGGGTTGCCCGCGCCCGCACCGTCGCCGTCCTCGCCTCGCCCGCCGTGTGGCCCTGCTGGCCGTTCCTGCCCGTCACGCGCCGCAGCGGCGGGGGCGCTGACGTGCTGGGCGTCGTCGCCGACTTGCGGGGCCTGTACGGCCTCACCGGCTACTCCGCGACCGTGTTCCTCGCCAACCTGTTCCGCCTGCCCCCCGCCCCCGGCGCGTTCCTGGCCCTGCCGAGGGAGACCTACGACTGCGCCGAGGAGGTCGCCGACTCCGGCTGGTCCGTGGACTGACCCCAAACTCATTAATCAAGGAGGACTCCGCCGTGACACTCTTTACCCGCGCCGAGGCGCGGGACTTCCGCCTCCTGCTCGGCCGCTGCGTCTCGGGCCGGCCGCGAGGCCCGGCCCCGCACGTCGTCGTCCGCGTCGAGACCGGCGTCCGCACCGTGTCCTCGGCGACCCCCGGCGGCGTGGCCCTCGCGCACGCCGCCCCGGCGCCGGGGGAGGCCGACGGCGTCGCCGTGCTGCCCGCCTCGGTCCTGGAGGAAGTCGAGGGCGCGACGCCCGAGCCGGTCACTTTGGAGCGCGGCCCGAAGCTCGCCGGCGTCCTGCGGTGGCGGGGCGACGGCGGCGCGGCGCGGGAGCTGCCGGTCGAACTCATCCTTGGGGGCAGGCAGCACGTACCCCCCGAGGCGCCGGCCATGTCGCCGGTCGCGCCGTCGCTGCTCGCGGCGCTGCACGAGTGCGGCCGGACGGCCGCGCGGGACTCGGGGGGGCGGTTCGCGCTCTCGATGGTGCAGCTCAAAGGCGCCGCCGGATCGGTTGCGGGCACCGACTGCCGCGTGGCGCTCATGTGGGGCGGGTTCGACTTCCCCTTCGCCGGCGACGTTCTCGTGCCCGCACTGCCGGTCTTCGGCTCCAAACCCCTGGCCCGCGCGGCGGGGGTCTCCGTGGGCCTCGGCGCGGGCAGTCTGGTCGTGTCGGCGGGGCCGTGGTCGGTGCGGCTGCCGGTCAACAGCACCAGCCGCTTCCCCGACGTGGCGGCGGTCGTCCCCCGCCACGCGCCGACGACCGTCGAGCTCGGCGCCGCCGGCGCCGGGAGGCTGCTCGCGTCGCTGGCCGGCCTGCCCGGCGGCGGCCACCCCTCGCGCCCCGTCACCATCGTAACCGACGCGGCCGGGGCGGTGACGGTCTCGGGGCGCGGCGAGGGGGGCGAGTCGCAGGACGTGGCCCTCGCGGACGCGGCCGCCTCCGGCCCCGCGGTTCGTGTCGTCCTCGACCGCCGGGTCGTGGCCCGTGCCCTGTCGCTCGGCTGCCGAACCCTCCGGCTCTCGCCCGACGGCAAGCCCGCCGCGTTCGAGGGCGGGCACGTCACCTTTGTGGCCGTGCAACTCGACGCCGCCCTGGCCGCGCCGGCCCCGGCGCCCGCGCCGCATACCCCAGCCAGAATCCCTCCCCACGAAAGGACGACGATGACGACGCCCGAACCGACCGGCGCCCCGCACCCGAGGGGCGACCCCGCCACCCCGCCGCACGACCCGCTCGAACTCGCCGAGGAGCTGCGCGCCGTACTCGCCGAGGCCGCAACGGCTGCCGCCCGCCTCGCCGCCGCGCTCAGGCGTGGCCGGCGCGAGAAGAGGGTGATCTCGGCCCTCGTGAGTAATCTCAGGCAACTGGACCTGGGGGGCAGGTCGTGACCGACTCCCTGGCCGACACCTGCCGCAGTCTGGCGGTCTCGCTTGCCGGACTGAAGCTCCGGGCGCGGGACGCCGTGGCGGCCGAATTCGCCGCCGCTCTCGGCTCGGCTGCCAGGAACTTGGCCGCCGCCGTGTTCGCCGCGCCGTCGGCGCGTCCGGCGCCGGACTGGCGCCGCCACGGCGTGGGCGACGAACACGGCGACTGGGGCGACCCGTGGGACGACCCCGGCGACGACCGCCGTGGCATCCCCCCCCGGTACGGCCCGGCCGAGGGGCGCTTGTCCACGCCAGTGCCCCAGGCCGGCGCCCCCGGCGCACTGGCGGTCGGCCTGGCGCTGGGTCGCTGGTGGCTCGGGCGTCGGGGCGGGGTGCTGGGGGCGCTGGGGGTCGGCGCGCTCGCGGCGGCGCTGGGGCTGGCCGGCGGCCCCCTGGCCCGCGCAGCCCTGGCCGTCCTCGCCGCCGCCGCCGACCTCCTGGCCGCCGAGTC
>CAXTPM010000661.1:2835-3092 GCA_964245865.1 uncultured Fimbriiglobus sp.
TCCGGCCCGACTAGCCCAGGCCGCTCCCCCTGGGCGCCGGCCGCAACGCAACGCCCGCTCCGCGGACTCCGATTCGTAACCCCGACCCGACTTTACTCCCGACCCAACCAAGGAGACGACCATGTCCGTGACCCTGAACGGCAAGCCCCCGCGCAAGCAGCTCGGCGACCAGCTCGACCGCCTCGACGGCATCATCGACGTGCTAGCAGAAGCGATCCCCGGCGCGGTGGCCGACGCCACGCGCGAGGGCGCCCGCC
>CAXTPM010000662.1:0-3092 GCA_964245865.1 uncultured Fimbriiglobus sp.
AACTGTTGCGGGTCAAGCTGTTCAGCGCCTGCTCGAAGGCGAGCGTGCTCAACCTCGGGGCGGATAGCCTGCCCCGCATCCTCGACGGCCTCGGGCGCTAGGCCCGCTCACTCACTTCACTCACGACGCGGAGGGGCATCAATGGACCAGGTGTACGCGGGCGCGGCCTACGCCGCCGCGATGGGCGCGTTGGCCGTGTGGCTGCGGCGGCGCAAGCGGCGGAAGCGGCGCCGGTCGAGGGAGCCGGCCACGGGCCTGGACCGGGTGCTGCTGACTATTGGCGGCGGGCCGTGGCGCCGGCGAGACCTCCACAGCGGCGGCGTACTGGTGTTGGGGTCCACCGGATCGGGCAAGACATCTGGACCATTTGACTATCTGATCGACGCTGCGCTCGCTTCCGGGGGCGTGATGGCGATCACGAACAAACCCGACGACAGGGCAAGGCTCCTCGCGGCGGCGCGGCGGGCCGGCCGGCTGGACGACGTGGTCGTCATCGACTCCGACCCCGGCAGCCACTCGCTCAATGTTCTGGATGTCGTTTTGTCCGGCCTGTCCGGGGCGGACGACGCGACCAGGGCGGCGGTGGCCTCGGCTGCGTTCTCCAACTTCGTCCAGGTGCTGTCGCGGCAGCAATCTACCGGCGACGGCGAAAACGCCTTCTGGCGCGCTGCGGCGGAGCGCATGACTGTTAGGGTGTTCCACCTATGTTTGCTGGCCGGCGAGTCGTGCTCGGTGCCGCTCCTGCTAGCAGCCGTTCAGTCGATCCCGGCGACCCCCGCCTGCCTCAACGACGACGCCTGGAAGGCCAAGACCCTGAACCAACTCTTGAGAAAGGGCTACCAGAATCGGTTAGGACGCGAGAGGGAGTACGAAGAGCTTTCGGCGTATTTCCTGGGCGAACTCGCGGCCCTGAGTTCGCGCACGAAGTCAGTCATCCAAGCGACGGTCGCGGGGACGGCGGACGCGGTCGGGCGCGGCCTCGCGGGCCGACTCCTCACCGGGTCGAGCACGTTCGACCTGGCCGCCGCAATCCGCCACGGGGCGGTCCTAATCATCGACCTCGACGCCGCCTACGGCGAGGTGCAGAGGTTAGTCGGGGTCGGTTACAAAGTCATGTACCAGACCGAAGTCCTCAGGAGGAGGGTTTCGGCGGACTCGCCCTCGGCCACGCTCTTAATTGACGAGTTCCAACTGTACGTCACCAGGCAGGACCACCAATTCGTTAGCCGGTGCCGCAGCTACTACGGCAGCATGGTCGTCGCGACCCAGGGAATTGAAAGTTTGCGGAGCGAGTTAGGAGGAGATTCTGCCAAAGACGAGACCGACGCGCTCGCCAGCAACCTGAACACTAAAATAGTCGCCTTACCGACATATACAACGTCTGTTTGGATTTGCGAGCAGCTCGGGAAGACGCGCATCGAACTCGGCGGCGGCTCGGCCTCCACTCCGACCCCCGCCGGCCCCTTCGACCTGATGTTCCCGCAGCAGCAGGGCGGGCAATCGACGGGGAGCTTCTCGGAGCAGATCGCCGAGGTCTTGCGCCCGGACGAACTCGCGGGCATGCGAAACGGCGGCCCTTCTAACGAATACCTGGTCGATACGCTCGTCGTCCAGCCGGGGAGGCGCTTCCCCGACACCGGGTTGCACTGGGCTTTTCAAACGTGGCGGCAGCGCCGCTAGCCACACTCTACGCGAAATGGGGGTCACATGCCTCAACAAGAGGTCGATGGGTTCGAGGACATGCGCCGCAAGGCGAACGGGCTGTCGGGGGCGCTCGCGGCGTTCTCCACCCCGTGGTGGAAGTTCTGCACGGTCGCCGGGACGGCGGGCTACACCCTGCCCGGCGACCTGTCGTCGGCGGTCGGGCTGGGGGTTTTGGCCCTCTTCGCCGCCGCCGGCCAGAGTGAAATCCTGGCGGTCACGCTCGCGGTGGCGCTCCTGTCGCAGGCCGAGCACCGGTGGAAGAGTAGGCGGTCGGAGTCCGTCCACTCGCGCTCGATCGGCGTGAGTCACTTCGCGCGCTTTTTCGGCGGCAGGGCGCGCGCGGCCGAGGTCGGCTTCGCCGCGCTGATCGGCCTGGGGTGCCTCGCGGCGGAGGACCAGGCCGCCGGCTGCTGGTACCTGCTCGCCGCGGTCGGCCACGCGCTCACCGTCGGCTTCGCGGAGCGGCGGAGGGAGGTCGTGGAGGACGCAATCAACGACGCGAGACTCGAAATGGCCGAGCGCTCGTACCGCCGCCCCGCGTCGCGGGCGCGGAAGCCCTGGGAACACTAACTTAAGGAGATGACCGATGGCGCGGCAGAAACAGTCCCTCGCGGCGACGCTCGACGCGATGTCGCGCGAGGCAATTAAGGACATCCGTCAGACCTTCAACGAAGCGTGGTCCGGCAAGCCCGAGCACGCGCCGGAGATGGGCGCGCCGCTGAACCCTACCAGCCAAATCGTGACGGCCGACTTGCAGGGCCAGGACGCCCACCTGTCGGCTTGGCGGGGGCAGGACTCGCCCGAACAGGACGCCCACTTGGGGCAGTACCGCCCCGAGCCGGGCAAGCAGCCCGAGGTCGAGATGGAGTTAGACCGCGATTAGCCGCAGCTTTATCCTAACTTTTTGGAGATCATTATGGAAACCGCCTGGTCGGTCGTCCTCGTCGTCTGGTTCTGCCTGTGGCTGGCGTCCATCCCCGCCTTCGTCGTCGTCGTGGTCCTCGAAGAGTCCGGCCTCGACCGCGATGTCGCCGCTTACATCCGCAGGCGGCTGAACGGCCCCTGACGCGCCCCGCCCGGCCCGGAGCCGGGTACCGCACCGCGAGTCGCACCGGGGCGCGAGCCCCACAACCGAGGAGTCCCGAGATGTTCACGATTTTAGCCGGCCTGTTCTGCCTGTGCGTGTTCTTGGGCCTCTGCGCGGGCGCCGTCGCCCTCGCCGCGAGCGCCGCCCTGAAGCACCCGGCGGCCGCGCAGGCGGTCGTCAAGGCCGCCAAGGGCATGATGTAACCCCGAACCGAGCCGCCACCAGGGGGTGCCGCCCACGCCCCCTTTTTTCCTTCTCTACCCTTTTTTCGGAGGCAACGATGGTCAACCTGCTCGCCGGG
>CAXTPM010000663.1:0-3070 GCA_964245865.1 uncultured Fimbriiglobus sp.
CCCCCCAGGGCTTCGCCCTGGGCTGACGGCTCCCGGCCCTTCGGGCCTCCGAACCAATTTCGACACCGCCCCGGCTGATTCCAGAGGCCCGAAGGGCCGGGAGCCGTCAGCCCAGGGCGAAGCCCTGGGTTGTGGACTACTCCTTGTAGAAGCGCGTGTTCTCTTCCTTCACCACGGGACTGCGAAACTGCTCGCAGCTCAGCCGCACCCGGATGCGGTAGTCACCCGCGGCGGTGCCGCGCACCCGCACCTTGTACACCGCCTCGCCCTTCACCCCCAGCGTGGGCAGGGTGTCGAACGTCACCTGCTGGCCCGCGACCTTGCCGGCCGTCTGGCCCGTGGCGCCGGTGGCCTGCGTGGTCTCGGCCAGGTCGCACGCCAGTTGCACCCCCGTACACGGCCCCGTCCCCTGGTTGAGAATGCGAATCTCGTACACCGCCTCCTTGCCGACCTCGACGGCGCCCTCGACGGCCATCACGTCGAAGCGCAAGGCCGGCACCCCCTCGGCGCGGATCGGCGCCTCGGCACTCGCGTTCAGGCGGCGCGGGGCGGGCATAGCCACCCCCGTGGTGCCGCCCGCCTGAACCACCTCGCCGCGCCCGGTCTGGGCGACGGCGCGGATGGCGCCCTCCACCGGCGAGGTGGCGCGGAGTTTCATCGTCAGCACCTTGCTCGACCCCGCCGGGAGGCCGGGCAGTTGCCAGGCGACCGAGCGGTTCTCGTCCACGAACGCGGCCTGGTCGGTTGCTTGCACCAATTCCATGCCGGCCGGGAGCGCGGCCCACAGTGTGACTGCGTCGGTGGCGGCGGTTCCGGCGTTCGAGAGTTCCACCGTAAAGGTCGGCTCGCTCTTGACCAGGCACTTCGACGGCCCGGCGAGCTTGATCGCCAGCATCGGCTCGACCACGCTGACCGTCGAGCGCGCCGGCTCGCTGGCCTGCCCGTCGGCGACGGCGTTAATCGTGCACACCTGCGCGCCCGACTTCGCGGCGGCGACCTCCAGGTGGAACTCGCGTGCTTGCCCCGTGCCCACATCCTTCAGCTCGGTCTCGATCACCTGGCCCTGGCTGTGCGCCAGGCCGTCGGTGAAGTTCGCCCGCAGTTGCACCTTCCCGGCCGGGCCGGTGCCGGAGTTGGCGAGCTTGATCTTGAACGTCACCCGGTCGCCCACCCGGCTCGCCTCGGGGCCGACCACGGTGAGGCCGATCTTCGGCCGCGTGACGCGCACCTTGGCCTCGACTGACGCGGCGAAGCTCACGCTCGCCCGGCTCTTGAGTTCGCCCTCGTCGGACGCCTTGACCGTGATGCGCACGCGCCGCTCGGCGGCACTCTCCAGCGTGCCGAGCAGGAAACTCAGGCGCTCGCCGGTGGACTCGGCCGGCGGGTCGGTGGCCACCAGTTGCGTGCGGGCCGGGATGTCTTCCTCCACGCGCACCCCGCTGACGGCCATCGGGCCGGAGTTGCGCACCACGAGTTCATACGTGAGCGGCTGCCCCACCCCGACCGACTCTGGGGCCACGAAGTCGATGGTGACCAAGGGCGCCTGGCGGGCGGGCATCGCGGCGGTCGATTCGGCCGGCGTTGTCTTGGCCGGCGTCGTCACCACGGGCGCGGCGGGCGGCGGCTCTGCGAACGCATTCGACGGCGCGGCGGTCGGCAGCGGCGGGACCGGGGCGCTCGCGGTCGGGGAGGCCGGCAGCATCGCCGGCGGGGCGGCCGGCGCCGTCGCGGGCGGCAGGTCCGGTAAGCCGACGACTTCGGGCACCATCCCCGGCGGACTCGGCGCGGGCGCCGCCGGCATCAGGGGCAGCGCGGGCGGCTCGGCGGCGCCGGCTGAAGGCAGCGGCTTCGGCTCGGGTAGCCCCAGTGGTGCGGGCGGCGCGACGGGCGGCATGAAGAACGGCGGCGTGCCGGTGGGCGTGCTCTCGACGGCGCCGGCCGTGCGGATCGGGCCGGCGTCGGGCGCGACCGGCTTGCGCGGGTCGGCGAGGTTCACCGGCCCCGGCGGCAGTCCGGCGGCGCTGAGGTTCGCCCCGACCGCGCCGGGCGCCGGCGGCTTGAGGTTCGGCCGGACGGTGGTCGTCGGCGTCACCGGCGGGCTGAAGCCCATCGGCTGGCCGGTGGCGGGGCCGGCCGGCGGCTTGGGCGCCGGCACCGGGAGCGCGGCGGGCGGCGCGGCCGGCTGCCCTGGGAACAGCCCCGGCGGCGGCGGCGAGACTTTGCCCTGGTAGTACTGCGGGTTCGCCACCGGCGGCGGCTCCGGCGCCGGAGCCGCCGGGGGCGTCTGCCCCTGCGCGCTCAGTGCCACCGCCGCGGCGCCGGCGAGAGTCGCCCCCCCGCCGCCGAGAATCCATCGTCGGGTCTGCACGGCCGTCCCCCCCCCACTCGAACACGAAACCCGCGCCCCAGTTCACTGAGCCGAACCGAAGTCGCCCCCCGGCAACTTCGGCCCGCTGAACTCGGGCGCGCCCACACCCACGCAGTCCAAGCCGCGCCGGGAGCTAGTCCACCGGCGCGGGGTATTTCCGCTCGTTCTTGAGCATCTTGCGTCCAATGGCGCCCGCCAGATCGACCCCCGTGTGGCTGCTGAGCAGCAGCACGATGTTGGCCACGTCCGCGAGTTCGTCGGCGAAGGCTTCCGCGGTCGCCGACCCCGGCTCGGCCACCTTCCACGACTCCTCGGGCGTCATCCAGCGCACCACCGCCGCGAGTTCGCCGACCTCGCTGGCCAGGGCCAGCACGAGGTTCTTGGGCGAGTGGAACGGCTCCCAGCGCCGCCGGGCCGCGAAGGCGCGCATCGGCTCCTTGAGCGCCGCGACGGTGGTCTCAAGGTCGGTCATGCTCCCCCTGCATTCCGGTGCGCGCCCGGCACGGCCTCCCCCGAGGCGGCACCCGGCGCGGGGCGACGTATAAGCCGCGGCGCGGGGCGTGTCAACGGCCAGAACGCGGGAATTGCACGGAGGGGGGAAGATTGAGCCGCGGGCGGAATCGGCTCAAGTTCGCGCGCGGCGGGGACGGGGTTCCCGAGCCTCGCCCCGGCCATAAGATGCGCCCCACCCGCCCTACCCCC
>CAXTPM010000664.1:0-3067 GCA_964245865.1 uncultured Fimbriiglobus sp.
CGCTATCATGTCCCTACCCAGGGAACGCACAGTCGAGGACGCCATGGCCGAGCGCTACATCTTCACCATGGAGCGGCTGACCAAGCACTTTGGGAAGCGCGAAATCCTCAAGGACGTGAACCTCTCGTTCTATCCGGGCGCCAAGATCGGCGTCCTGGGCAGCAACGGCGCCGGCAAATCGACCCTGCTCAAGATCATGGCCGGGGTCGATTCGGAGTTCATGGGCGAGGCCCGGCGCGAGGCCGGCTCGACGGTGGGCTACGTGCCGCAGGAGCCGCACCTCACGCCAGGGAAGACCGTGCGCGAGAACATCGAAGAAGCGGTGCAGGCCACGCGCGCGCTCCTGGCCAAACAGGAGAAAATCGGCGAGCTGATGTCGGAACCCGACGCGGACTTCGACAAGCTGATGGCCGAGATGGACCGCGTGCAACTCTTGATCGACGCGGCCGACGCCTACAACCTCGACCGCCATCTGGAAGTGGCGATGGACGCGATGCGCCTGCCCCCAGGGGACGCGCCCGTCGAGCAGCTCTCGGGTGGGGAGCGGCGGCGTGTGGCGCTGTGCAAGACCTTGCTGCAAAAGCCCGACTTATTACTGCTCGACGAGCCGACGAACCACCTCGACGCCGAGTCGGTCGATTGGCTCGAACGCCACCTGCAGAAGTACCCCGGCGCGGTGGTGTCGGTCACGCACGACCGCTACTTCCTGGATAACGTCGCGCAGTACATTCTCGAACTCGACCGCGGCAAGGGCATCCCGTTCAAGGGCAACTACTCGAGTTGGCTGGACCAGAAGCGCCGGCGCCTGGCGGTCGAGGAGAAGCAGGAGTCGGCGCGGCAGAAGGAACTCGAGCGCGAACTGGAGTGGGCGCGGGCCAGCCCCAAGGCGCGCGTCGCCAAGAACAAGGCACGCCTCGCCGCGATCGAGCAGATGCAGTCGTCCGAGGAGTACGACGGCAAGCAGGAGAACCTCACCATCCAAATTCCCTCCGGGCCGATGCTCGGGGACTTGGTAGTGCGCGCCGAGGCCGTCAAGAAGCAGTACGGCGACAATGTGTTGTACGACGACCTGACGTTCAACCTGCCTAAAGGGGGCATCGTCGGGGTCATCGGCCCCAACGGCGCGGGCAAGACGACCCTCTTTCGCATGATCGTGGGCCAAGAAAAGCCCGACGGCGGCAAGCTCACCGTCGGCCCGACGGTCAAGATCGCCTACGTGGACCAGAACCGCGACTCGCTCGACCCGACCAAGACGGTGTACGAGGAGGTCAGCGGCGGCACGGACTACATCATGCTCGGGAGCCGGCGCGTGGCGAGCCGGGGGTACCTGGCCAACTTCAACTTTAAGGGGCCGGACCAGCAGAAAGTCGTCGGCGACTGCTCGGGCGGCGAGCGCAACCGCATCCAACTCGCCAAACTGTTGCGCAGCGGCGGCAACCTGCTGCTACTCGACGAGCCGACCAACGACTTAGACGTAGACACCCTGCGCGCCCTCGAAGAAGCCCTCAACCACTTCGGCGGCTGCGCGGTCGTCATCAGCCACGACCGGTGGTTTCTGGACCGCACCGCCACGCATATCCTCGCGTTCGAGGGCGACCGGGTGGTCTGGTGTGAGGGGAACTTCCAGGTCTACGAGGAGCAGCGCCGCCAGAGGGTCGGCGCGGCCGCGGACACCCCGTCGAAGGCGCGGCACCGGAAATTGCTGTGAGCGTGGCTCGTGGCTCGTTGTTCGTGAAATCCCGGACCCGCCGCCCCGAACTGCTGGTCTCAACGATCCACGAACCACGAACAACGATCCACGATGATTGAGCTTGTCGAAGTCACCAAGAGCTACACCCAGGGCCGGCGGCTAGTCGAGGCCGTGCGCGGCGTCACGCTCTCGATCCGCGGCGGCGAGTTCGTTACCGTCATGGGGCCGTCGGGCAGCGGTAAATCGACCCTGATGCACCTGATGGGCGCGCTCGACAGCCCCACCACGGGGAGCATCAGCATTCAAGGCGCCGACCTCGCCCGGCTCTCGGATCGAGAGCGGGCGCTGGTGCGGCGCGAGAAAATCGGCTTCATCTTTCAGGCGTTCAATCTCCTGCCCACGCTCACCGCCGTCGAGAACGTGGCGCTGCCGCTCCTGCTCGGCCGCGCCAGTCGCTCGGAGACGATGAAGCGCGCCCACGCCGCGCTCGACCGCATCGGCCTGGCCGACCGGGCGGGGCACTTCCCCGACGAGCTTTCCGGCGGCGAAATGCAGCGCGTGGCGGTGGCCAGGGCGCTCGTGAGCGAGCCGCCGGTCTTGTTGTGCGACGAGCCGACTGGGAACCTCGACAGTGCGAATAGCCGCGGAATCCTGACCCTGCTGGCTGGTCTGCCCGAGGCGGGCAAGCGTGCGGTGGTGATGGTCACGCATGACGCCGCGGCCGCGCGCTACGGCACCCGGCTGGTGAGCCTGCGCGACGGACTCGTGGAAGCCGACGAGCCGGTCCACGCCCCCGGCACCCCGCCGGCCAACGGCGCCCCTAGCCCAACCCGATCGGTTGCCCAGTGAGCGTCTACACCCTCTTGAGCCGGCGGTATTTGCGCCAGCGCCTCGACCGCGCCGCACTCATTGTGGTGAGTATCGCGCTCGGCGTCGCCACGCTGGTGTCGAGCCGCATTCTCAACCAGTGCATCGAGACCGCCGCCGTCGAGAGCGCCACGCCCCTGAGCCTGGGCGACCTGATGGTCTCCAACCGCGGCTTCGGCGTCGATCTCGCGCTCGCGGATGTCGTGCGTTCGGCCAACATTCCCGGCGTCCAAAGTGTCACGCCGCTGACGGTGGCGAAGGTGGCACTCAAGGACCACCGCGACCGCTTTGCGATTCTCGTCGGCGTGGACCTCGGCACGGCGCTGAACCCTGCCGACGCGGGACTGGGCGCGACGATCACGCCGACGCTCGAAGCTCCGCTGTTGCAACTGCAACTCCTGGCGGTGCAGAAACTGCTCGCCGAGGGCAAACTCGCCGAGGCCAAGGCCGCGTGGTCGCGCATCGAGGGGCGCCCGGCGGTGGTGACGCGCGGCGTGCTCGACGGCCGCA
>CAXTPM010000665.1:0-3067 GCA_964245865.1 uncultured Fimbriiglobus sp.
CCGCTCGCGCGCGTCCATGCGGCCCCACGGCCCCGTCTCGAACGCCCAGCGCGCGGCGACCACCGCCAGGTCGATGTCGGCCGCGTCGCCCTCGGCCACCGCCGCGATGGTCTGGCCGGTGGCGGGGTTGAGGGTGTCGAACGTTTTGCCGCTGACGGCCGGGACGAACCGGCCGTCGATGAGGAGCTGTGTCTGCCGGACTTCGACCGGGGGCGCCGTGCGGCGGGTCGGGCCGGCGGGGGTGAGGGTTGCGGTTGCCATTGGGGTAGCCTCCGAGCGATCGGGCGGGGGAGAGGTGGGGCCGGGGCGATTGTAGCCGGGGGTCTAGTTCCTGGCGAGCCTGGCACGTCAGTGCGCGGCTCGCCAAAACGGCCGAATCCGCTTGCACGCCGCTGCGGGATCGGCTATCCCCCGGCGAAAGTCCGCCGCCAGCCTCAGCCGGGGGAGCCGATGCGCCGCCTACGCCCACTGTCCGCCCTCGCCCCCCTGGTCTGGTCCGCGCTGGGCTGCCACCAGGTGAAGCACAACACCGACGTGCCGCTGGTCCACGAGTACCGCACCGCGCCGACCGGCGAGGCGCGCTTCGACAACGCCCCCGAGGCCGCGCTCGCCGCCCCGCCGCGCAAGAAGGAGTTCAAGCCGAGCCTCGGCGCCGCCGGCTCCGGCTCCCCCGGCAGCTTCGGCGGATCGCAGCAGAACTAGTAGTGGTCAGTGAAGAGAGAAGCACGGCGGCTTGTCTTCACTGACTACAGGCTACTCTCCACCGACCACTACTCCTCCTACTTCAGCGGCGAGAACTCCAGCGCCTTGAGGCTCACGCTCACCACGCCGCCCTTCGGCTCGGTCAGGCTGCCGTTCGCCTCCGACGCCGCCTTCGCCGCCTTCCAGTCGGGGTCGTCGCGGAACTTGTCGAACGCACTCTTCCGCGCCTCGTCGGTGGGGTGCGCGAGCAGGTACACCAAGAGCACGTCGGCCTGCTTCTCCGAGGGCGCGGCGTTCCAGTAGACCACGTTGGTCATGCCGTACTTCTCGAACAGCTTGACCGTGTGATCCCGGAAACGGGCGTTCAGGCGGTCGAGGTTGCCTTTGGTGGCGACGTAGGTGCGCAGCTCGAACACGCGCGGCGACCCCGTGGCTAGCGCGAGGTCGAGCTTCGGAGAGTAGTCGGTCGTGACCAGCGAGACGGACTCGATCTTGCGCGCGAGTTTGCCGTCTTTCTCCGTGTCGGCGAGGAGCCTCTTCCAGTCCGCGTCGGCCTGGAACGCGGCCCAGTTCGACTTCTGCGCCTCGGCGTTGGCGTGCGACACCAGCGTGTGGAACTTGTTCTCGGGGTTCGAGAGCGGCACGAACGCGCCGTGCAGTGTGATGCCGGATTTGGTCAGCAGCGGAATGGTTTGTTTCATGCGCGCGGCGAAGGCGTCGAGTTTGCCCTCCGCGACGGTGTAGGTGCGCAGCTCGAAGACGCGCTCGTCTTTGGCCTCGGCGGCGGTCATGGCGGCTAGTCCCAGGGCGAAACTCAGGGCGAATCGGGTGAACACGGCGGACCCTCGGCGGGGGAAGGGGCGGGGAAGGGGGGCCCCACTGTTCTACAGCTCCGCCGGCCCCCTGGCAGCGCGCCGGCCGGGCGAGTATCATCGACCCCGCCGCCCGCTCCCCGTCCGCGAGACCCGACCCATGCCCCGCGCGCTCGCCCTGTTCGCCCTCGCCTCACTGGCCGCACCCGCCCCGGCGCAGCCGCCGGCACTCGCCCCGGTCTTCGACGGCCAATCACTCAACGGCTGGCGCGGCTGGGCGATCCACGACAAGGGGGCGGACCCCGCGAGCGTCGCCAAACTCACCGCCGAGGAGCACGCCGCCAAGCAGCAAGCCTGGACCGCCGACGCGGCCAAGCACTGGCGCGTCGAGGGCGGCGAACTGGTCAACGACGGCCAGGGGGCGTATCTCGCCACTGCGCGCGACTACGGCGACATCGAACTCACCCTGGAGTACCGCACCGTCGCCGGCGCCGACTCGGGGGTCTATTTGCGCTCGACGCCGCAGGTGCAAATCTGGGACTCGACCGACCCGGCGAAGTTCAATCTTGGTGCCGACAAGGGGAGCGGCGGGCTGTGGAACAATCCGGCCGGCGCGCCCGGCAAAGACCCGCTCGTGAAGGCCGACCGGCCGTTCGGCGAGTGGAACACGCTGCGCATCGTCCAAGTGGGGGAGCGCACCACCGTAGACCTCAACGGCAAGCGCGTGGTGGAAGCGGCCCGGATGCACAACTACTGGGACAAGTCGAAGCCGCTGCCCAAGACCGGCGCGATCCTGCTCCAGACCCACGGCGGCGAAATCCGCTGGCGGAACATCAAAGTGCGCGAGATTCCCGCCGCCGAGGCCAACGACTTTCTGCGGGCCTCCGCCGGGCCGGGCTTCGAGCCGGTCTTCGACGGCAAGTCGCTCGCCGGGTTCGCCGGCGCCACCGACGACTACGAAGTCGTGGACGGCGCCATCGTCTGCAAGCCGAAGCGCGGGGGCAACCTGTTCACCGAAAAATCGTACTCGGACTTCCGCCTCGACTTCGAGTACAAGCTCCCGCCCGGCGGCAACAACGGCGTCATCCTGCGCTACCCCGGCTCGGGCGACGGCGCGTACGTGGGCATGGGCGAGGTGCAAATCCTCGACGACGACGCGCCGCAGTACAAAGGCAAACTCGACGCGCGCCAGGCGAACGGCTCGCTCTACGGCGTCGCGGCCGCGCACCGGGGCTACCTGCGCCCCACGGGGGAGTGGAACTTTATGTGCATCGCCGCGAAGGGTTCGACGCTCGAGGTCGAACTCAACGGCACCCGCGTCACCAGCACCGATGTCTCGAAGGCGACCGAGTTCATGGCGAACTCGCCGCACCCCGGCCTGACGCGTGCCGAGGGCGGCATCGGCTTCGCGGGCCACTCCGACCCCGTGGCGTTCCGCGCGCTTCGCTGGGCCAGGATCAGCTCGTCCAGCTTCAGGTGGATGGCCTTGGCGTCGCGGTTTTGGGTGTTCTGGATCAGGAAAACCATCAGGAAAGTGATGATCGTCGTGCTGG
>CAXTPM010000666.1:0-3066 GCA_964245865.1 uncultured Fimbriiglobus sp.
CAGCCGCCGGTGCTCATCGCGTGGGGGAAGAACGACCAGATTTTTCCCGCGGCCGGGGCGGAGCCGTACAAGCGCGACCTGAAGACGCTGCACTTCCACCTGCTCGACGCCGGGCACTTCGCCCTGGAGACCAACGGCGGCGAAATCGCCGGACTAATGCGTGACTTCCTGGGTAAGCACGCCGCCAAGAAGTAGCACCGGCCGGCCGGGACATCTCACTTTAGGGGGACGAAACGATGGGCGCGTTTCACAAGTTTTTCGAGGAGGCCGCGCGGGCGGATCGGGTCGGCGTCGCCGTCACTCGCGCCGGGCTAGTCGTGGTGCTGGTCTGGATCGGCGGGCTGAAAGCCTACCCCTACGAGGCCGAGGGCGTCGTCCCGTTCGTGGCCAACAGCCCGCTGATGAGCTTCATTTATCGGCAGCCCGCCGGCGAGTACCGCCGGCACCTCAACCGCGAGGGCGACGTGGTGCCCGCCAACCGGGAGTGGCACGGGCGGAACGGCACCTACCCGTTCGCCCACGCCCTCGGTGCGGTGATCGTCGCCTACGGCGTCATGATCGCCCTGCACCCCTGGCTCCCGCGGGTCGCCGCCGTGGGGAGTTTCCTGGTGGCCGGGATGTCGCTCGTGACGCTCTCGTTTTTGGTCACGACGCCCGAGTGCTGGGTGCCGGACTCGGGCGGCGAGCACGGCTTCCCGCGCCTGTCGGGCGCGGGCCGGCTGGTCGTCAAGGACGCCATCATGCTCGGCGCGGCGATCGTGACCATGGCCGATTCGGCGAAGGCGTACCTGCGCAAGCGCGCCGCGACACGGCCGGCCGTTCCCGCGCGGGAGATGCCGAGCGCGGCCTGAACCCTTGACCCACACCGACCGGGAGAACGGAATGAACCCGACTAGTTTACTCGCCGCCGGCCCCGCAATCATCGCCCCGCCGTTCGCCCTCGAAACCGCCCTGCTCAAAGTACGGGCGACCGAGGACGGCTGGAACTCGCGCGACCCGGCGAAGGTGGCCCTCGCCTACACCGAAGACTGCGTCTGGCGCGACCGCGGCGAGTTCGTGACCGGCCGCGACGCGATCCGGGCGTTCCTCGCGGGCAAGTGGGCGCGGGAACTCGACTACCGGCTCGTGAAGGCGCTGTGGGGGTTCCGCGACAACCGCATGGCCGTGCGCTTCCAGTACGAGTGGCGCGACGCGGCCGGGAACTGGTTCCGCAGCTACGGCAACGAGTTGTGGGAGTTCGACGAGCGGGGGCTGATGCGCCGCCGGGAGGCGAGCATCAACGACGTGCCGATCCGCGAGGCCGAGCGGGCGCTCTTCTGGCCCGCCCCCGGCCCCCGCCCGGCGGACCACCCCGGCATCCCCGACGTGAAGTGACCTCGGCCCCGAACGAACTCGCCCCCGACCGACAGCACGAACCGGAGCAACGCCATGCAGTTCGACAAGGCCGACACCGCGCTGGTCGTCATCGACCCGCAGAACGACGTGCTCGGCGAGGCGGGCGTCTCGTGGAGCCTGGTCGGCGCCAGCGTAAGGGAGAACAACACCGTCGAGAACCTCGCGCGGCTGTTCGCGGCCGCCAAGGCCGGGGGCTACGGGGTGTTCGTCTCGCCGCACTACCTCTACCCGCACGACCGGGCGTGGGGCTTCGGCGGGCCGGTCGAGCACATGATGCTCGAAAGCAGGGAGTTCTACCGCCCCGACCCGCTCGGCCGCGACGGGCTGGCCGGCTCCGGGGCCGACTGGCTCGAGCGCTACAAGCCGTTCATCGAGGACGGCCGCACGGTCGTCTGCTCCCCGCACAAGGTGTGGGGGCCGCAGACCAACGACCTCGTGCTGCAACTCCGCAAGCGCGGCGTCGGCAAAGTCGTGCTGGCGGGGATGCTCGCCAACCTGTGCGTCGAGAGTCACCTGCGCGAGTTGGTCGAGCAGGGCTTCGAGGTGGCGGTGGTCAAGGACGCGACCGCCGGGCCCCGGCACCCCGTCATCGGCGACGGCTACGCGGCGGCGGTCGTCAACTTCGGCTTCGTCGCCAACGCGGTCCTCACGACCGACGACGCGGTGACGGCCATGCGGTAGCGGCGGCAATCACACACCACACACCACAACGCGGGAGCGGAACATGGCAGGGAAACTGGCGGGCAAGATCGCCCTCGTCACCGGCGGCACCAGCGGGCTGGGCCTGGCGACCGCAAAGCGCTTCATCGCCGAGGGCGCGAAGGTCGTCGTCACGGGCCGGCGCGAGGCCGAACTCGCCGCGGCGGTCGGGGAACTCGGCGGCAGTGCATTCGGCGTGCGGGGCGACGTGGCGGACCTCGCCGACCTGGACCGCCTTTACGCGGCCATCCGCGAGAGGTACGGCCGGCTCGACGTGCTCTTCGCCAACGCCGGCGGCGGGGCGTTCGTGCCGCTCGGCGAGGTCACCGAGGCGCACTTCGACAAGTACTTCGGCATCAACGTCAGGGGCACGCTGTTCACCGTGCAAAAAGCCCTGCCGCTCATGGAGGCCGGCGGGTCGGTCGTCCTGAACGGCTCGATGGTCTCGGCGAAGGGCGTGCCAGGGTTCACCGTCTACGCGGCGACCAAGGCGGCGCTGCGGTCGTTCGCCCGCACCTGGGCCGTCGAACTTAGGGGCCGCAACATCCGGGTGAACGTGGTCAGTCCCGGCACGGTCGTCACGCCGGGGTACAAGACCGAACTCGGGATGACCGACGCGCAGATCGAGGCGTTCGCGGCCCAGGCCGCATCGGTAACGCCGCTCGGGCGCGCGGGGACGCCGGATGAGGTGGCGAAGGCCGTGGCGTTCCTCGCGTCCGACGACGCCAGCTACGTAACCGGGGCCGAACTGTTCGTGGACGGCGGGGCCGCGCAAATCTAGCGCGGCCGACGGCGAGTACCGAATCCTTGAGGGGCGAAGCGATGGGCGCGATCACGACCAAAGACGGCACGCGGATTTACTACAAGGACTGGGGCAGCGGCCAGCCCGTCGTCTTCAGCCACGGCTGGCCACTCTCCGCCGACGCCTGGGAGGACCAGATGGTGTTCCTGGCCGAGCGCGGCTACCGCTGC
>CAXTPM010000667.1:0-3065 GCA_964245865.1 uncultured Fimbriiglobus sp.
CCCCGAGGGCATCCCGGCCGAGTGGCCGGACGTGGCGGCGGTGGTGCAGGCGAACCGGGAGCGGGAGGTGGGCGGGGTGCGGACCTGCACGTCCCACTGCTACCTGACCAGCCACGCCGGGACGGCGGCGGAGATGGCGGCCTCCGTCCGGGGCCACTGGGGCATCGAGAGCGACCTGCACTGGGTGCTGGACGTGGCGTTCCGGGAGGACCGGAGCCGGGTCCGGGAGGGGGAACGCCGGGGCGAATCTGGCGATGGTTCGGCGGGCGGCGGTGGCCCTGCCCAAGCGGGCACTGGGCAAGGGGACGACGCCCACGAAGCGGCTGAAGTCCGGTTGGGATGAGGACTACCTGCTACAGGTTCTGCAAGGCATCAAGCCAGATGTAGTGCGGTAGCCCTGCTGGTGGGAGCGGGGGGAGCGCTCGAGACGATGGCCAGCATCGCCCGGCAAATGGCGTCGGGGAGCGCCGGCCATGCGGAGACGACTTGGGCGAGGTCGGCGTAGGCCAACCGCCCCGAAGCGGGGAGTGGCAGAAAAAAACATAGCCTACCTAGCAGCCGGCGCGGCGACTCGGGGCATCGGCGCCGTCTCCGGTGTGATCGACGCGAGCAGCTTCCGGAAGTCGGGGCGGGCGCGCAGGGCGGCGAGGTCGTCGTCTTTGGCCATGTGCGCCGCGTCGCGGTAGCCGGCGGCGACGGCCCTGGCGAGCCACGCCATCGCCCGGTCGGCGTCTGCCTCGGCGTTGGCGGGGTCGCCGGTGGCCTGGGCGGCGCGGGCGGCGATCGCGCGGAAGCAGGCGGCGTCGTACAGCGCGCCGGCGGGGGCGGGGTCGAGCCCCTCGCACATCTCGGCGGTCGCGCGGCAGCCGGGGGCGTCGTTAACCTTGGCGGGGTGCAGGTTGCGCACCGCGAACGCGCCGGCCACCCAGGCGGGGTCAACCCGCTTGCCCCCGACGTGCTTCAGGTAGGCGTCGGCGGTGGCGGTCGCCTCGGGGCCGCGGCCGAGGGCGAACTGGCACCGGGCAAGGCCCGCCACCGCGTGGTACACCTGCTGGTGGTTGGCCGGCAGCTCGGCCATCCCGCGCCGGAACGCCTCCTCGAACAGCGGCAGCGCGTCCCCCGCGCGCCCCGACCGCTGGGTGAAGGCCGCGAGCCGGGTCTGGCTCACCAGCGTATCGGGGTGGTCGGGGCCGAGCTTGGCCTTCAAGAGGGCGAACGCCCTCGCCTCGAGCGCGAGCGCCTCGGCGTGGCGCCCGAGGTCGGCGTAGGTGCCGGCCAGGCCGCTCAGGCTCGCCAGAGTGGTCGGGTGGTCGGCGCCGAGCTTGGCCTTCAGCAGTTCGTGGCCGCGCTCCTTGAGGGCGAGCGCCTCGGCGTGGCGGCCCAGCGCGGTGTACGAGATCGCCAGGTTGTACGCCGCCCCCAGCGCGGACGGGTGGGCGGGGCCGAGTTTGGCGCTCAGGAGCTCCAGCGCGCGCTCGCGCAGCGCGAGCGCCTCGGCCCCGCGCCCCAGCTCGGCGTAGGAGTTGGTGAGGTTCTGCAGGCTCGCAACCGCGTCGGGGTGGTCCGGGCCGAGCTTCGCGCGGCGGAGCGCGAGGGTGGTTTCGCCGAGCGCGGCCGCCTCGGCGTGCCGCCCGGCCTGGGCGTAGGAGATGACCAGGGCGTTCAGGCTCTTGAGCGTGTCGGGGTGGTCCGGCCCGAGCTTGGCGCGGTGGAGTTCGACCAGGCGCGCCCGCAACTCGAGCGCCTCGGCGCCGCGGCGCGCCGCGTCGTAGGAGGCCGCCAGGTTCGACAGCGCCCGGAGGGTGTCGGGGTGGTCGGGGCCGAGCCTGGCCCGGTACCCCGCGGCCGCCTGCTCGTTTAGGGCCAGTGCCTCGGGGTAGCGGCCCAGGTTGGAGTACGTCACGGCCAGGTTGAGCGCGCCGGCGAGCGCGTCGGGGTGGTCGGGGCCGAGTGCGGCGGCGGTCAGCGCGCGGCAGCGCTCCTTGAGGGCGAGCGCCTCGGCGTGGCGCCCGAGGGCGGAGTAGCAGTTCCCCAGGACGACCATGCTCTTGAGCGTGTCGGGGTCGGCGGCGCCGGCCACCGCCTCGCGCGCCTTGAGCACGCGCTCGCTCAGGGCGAGCGCCTCTGGGTAGAGCCCCAGGTCGGAGCACGCGACGGCGAGGTTGTGCGCGAGCTTGAGGGCGCCGGGGTCGTCGGGGCCGAGTGCGGCCGAGCGGAGGCCGAGGGCGCGCTCGAACATCCGCCGCGCGTCGCCCGGCCGGCCGAGATTCACGTAGGAGACGCCGATCGTCTGCCGCAGCGACGCCTCCAGGAGCGGGTCGTCGGTGAAGCGGTCGTCGAGTTTCCGCGCGGCCGCGTCGATCGCCCGCCCCAGGGTGACGTTGACCCCCAGCCCGCCGCCCTGCCCCTCGGGTCGCGCCGAGGCGAGGATGTCCTCCAGGAACGCGCGGGACTGCTGCGCCTGGCGGGTCTGGGCCGCCGCGCGCCCCTGCTCGCGCTCGGCCTCCTCCTTCGCGGCCACCTCCCCGGCGAGCGCGGCCTCGGCGGCGCGGCGCGACTCGCGCGACTCCAGCCACGCCGCCGTCACCCCGCCCATGCCGAGTGCCAGCACCGCCGCCACCGCCAGCGCGGCCCTGGCCACGACGCGGCGGCGGCGGCCCTGCTCCGCGGCGCGGACCTCGGCCCGCGCCGCGTCAACTTCGGCCCGCCGCGCCCGCTCGTCGGCCGCCGCGCGCAGGCCCGCGACCTCGCCCGCCACGACCGCCGCGTCCGCCGGGCGCTCCTCGGGCCGGGCGGCGAGGCAGCGCTTGCACAGCTCGACCGCGTCGGGGTCGGCGCCGCACGAGTCCAGGCGCCCGAACGCGGCCTCGGTGTCGCCCCGCGCGGCGGCGACGCGGGTCGATTCGCCGGTCGGCCCCTCGAACGGCGGCTTGCCGGTGAGCAGCGCGCACAAGAGACCTCCGAGGCCGAACACGTCCGAGCGGCGGTCGGCCCCGCGGCTCGCGCCCGCGGCCTGCTCGGGCGGCATGTACGCCGGGGTGCCGAGGTAGCTGCCCGCGCGCGTG
>CAXTPM010000668.1:0-3048 GCA_964245865.1 uncultured Fimbriiglobus sp.
GACCTCACCCCCCGGCCCCCTCTCCCAAGAGGAGAGGGGGAGAACCGTACTGGGCGAGCGACTTCCGGGCGCCGGCCCAGTAGATGACGCCGGCCCGCGCGCTCACCCCCCTCTCCTTTTGGGAGAGGGGTGAGGGGGGGTGAGGTCGCCGCCAAACCCGTGCGCGAACCCCCCGCCGCCCAACTCGCGCCGCCCCTCCGCGCCCACCAGCCACCGCCCCTCGGCCTCCGGCACGCACTCGCCGACCTTCCACACCGGCGCCGGCGGACTCGCTACTAGCCGCTCGCCGTCGGTCGCACTTGTAGTGAATACTAACTCGAAGTCCTCGCCGTCGGTGAGCGCGTGGTCCAGCGGCGTGCGGCCGGTGCGGGCCGCTTCGAGCGCCGCGTCGGGGTGGACCGGCACGGCTCCGGCGTCGATGACCACGCCGACGCGACTCGCCGTGAGGACGTGGCCCAAGTCCTGGGCGAAGCCGTCGGAGATGTCGGCCATCGCGTGCAACTCGGCGAACTGGTGCAGGGCCATCGCTTCGGCGAGGCGCGGCACGGGGGAGAGGTGCCGGCCGCGAATGCTGCCGCCGAGCGGGCCGGTGACGAACACCCAATCGCCGACTCGGGCGCCACTCCGCCTGACGGCTTTTCGCGGGGTTTCCTCGCCGATCGCGGTCACGCAGATCACCAGCGGGTGCGGCCAGGTGTTGGTGTCGCCGCCGACGATCGGCACGCCGTAGTGCGCCGCGGCGTCGCGCGCGCCGAACATCACCGCCTCGGCCAGTTCGCGCGACTGCGGCCCCTGCGGCACGGCGAGGGCCACCAGCAGCGCGACGGGCCGGGAGGCCATCGCGGCGAGGTCGGAGAGGTTCACGAGCACGGCCTTCGCGCCCGCGCGGCGGAGGTCGATCTCGCTGAGGATGAAGTCGGTGCCGTCCGTCAGCATGTCGGTGCTCAGCACGATGCCGCGGGGCAGGGGCGTTAGGACGGCCGCGTCGTCCCCTGGGCCGACCGCGATTTCGGGCGACTGGGGCAAGTTGGGCAGTAGTGCGCGGAGGAACTCGAACTCGCCGGGTGGGATCATAACGGTCGTGCGGGTAAGATTTTTAGGATAATCTTGGGAAACTTGTCGGGGGCGCGGCCGATTTTTCGCGCCGGGCGAGCAACCGTGTTCTAGTCTGCGAGAGTCCCGCCCACTCGCCCCTTCCGCCGGGGGGCGGCGCGCGGGACGCGACACGAACAGCGCCGCACGAGTTGCCGCGAGTCCCGCCGAGGCGATCATGACTATCGGCCCCGACACCCCGCCGCCCCGCCGCAGTGGCGGACTGCCCCAGCCAGGGGAGCCGGCGGGCCGGGCCGCGGCGCCCGCCGCCGCCCAGGGCACCGTCACTCCGGGCGGGCCGGACGACCCGACGAGCCTGATCCCCGCCCTCCACCACCCGGCGATGATGACCGCGACCTACGGCGAACCCCGCTTCTACACCGAGGGCGATGTCGCCGCGCTCGCCTTCGTCGCACCGGAAGCCGGCGGGGGGATTCGCACCGTCGATGAGACCGGCGTGCTCAAGCACTGGACGCTCGAGGGGCGTCTGACCCGGCGGGACTACCTCAGCGACCTCGAAACCGTCTGGGCGTTCGCGCCCGGCGGCGCGCGGCTGGCGAGCGGCAACGACGACTTGATTTTGTGGGACTGCGCCGGCGGCAGTTTGGCCGCGCGGATTCCGCAGGACACTTGGGTGAGTGCGATCTGTTTCGGCCCCGGCGGCGCGCAGGTGGCGTGCGGCCTCGATAGCGGCGCGGTCGCGGTGTACGACGCGGCCAGCTTCGCCGAACTCGGCCGGTTCGACGCCTCGGGCGCCGCGATCTCCGCGCTGGCCATCGACCCCACCGGCCGCTACCTGGCCACGGCCGCGGAGGACCGGGTGGTGCGCGTGTTCGCCCTGGCCGACTTCGCCCAAGTGGGGGAGTACACCAGCCACACCGACCGCGTGCCCGCTTTGGCGTGGAGCGCCGACGGTGGCCTACTGGTGAGTGCCGGATGGGACACCTCGGCGCGCGTCTGGAAGCCGGGGCAGTCCGACCCCTTGATTCTGCTGAACTCGCACGCCGAGCAGGTCCACGACGTGGCATTTAGCCCCGCGGGCAACTTGCTCGCGGCCGTCGATTCGGACCTCGACATTACCCTCTGGGCCGACCCCGTGGCCGGCAAAGTCGGCCGGGTGCTGCGCGGCCACACCGACGAAATCCGCGCGGTGGCGTTCAGCCCCGACGGCAAACTGCTGGCCAGCGGCGGGGCGGATCGCGTGGTCCACTTGTGGGACGTGGCGAGCGGCCAACTGCTCGCGGGGCCGAGTCCGCAGGCGACTCACGGCGTGGCGCTGGTGCCCCGTCCCGGCGGCAAACTCTGGGTTGCCAGCAGCGGCGGCGCCCGGCCGCGCCTGTTCGACGCCACCACTGCCGAGGCGATTCCGCTCGACCTGCCCCCGTCGGTGAGCGTGGCCGCGAGTGCCGACGGCCGCTGGCTGGTGTGGGGCGGCGCCGACCACACCGCGCGCCTGATGGACCTGTCGCAAACTCCCCCTGTGGTCCGCGAGTTGGAGGCGACCAAGCCCCCCGTGGGCAGCGTGGCCGTCTCGCCCGACGGCACCCTGGTGGCCCACACCTCGCCGACCGACGGGCTGGTGTGGCTCTGGCCGACCGCCGGGGGCGAGGCGAAGCTGATCCTGATCGAAGCCGCCGACGGCTGCACGCTCGAAGCGCTGGCGTTCCACCCCGACGGCACGCGCGTGGCCGTGGGCGGCATCGACATTCTGAGCACCGGCGAGCGCGATGGCGCGGTGTGCGTCTGGAACCTGGCCACGCAAGAGAAAGACGCCACGTTCGACTACGGCGTCACCGCCCTGGCCTACGACCCGGCCGGGCGCTACCTCGCTGGCGCGGGGATCGAGAACCAGGTCTACCTGTTCGACCTGGCCACCGAAGAACTAGTGTTCAAGCTCGAAGGGCACACCGACAAGATTCACGCGGTGGCGTTCAGCCCCGACGGCAGCTACGTGGT
>CAXTPM010000669.1:0-1724 GCA_964245865.1 uncultured Fimbriiglobus sp.
GGCCGCGAGGGCGGTGACGCCCCCGTCGATCTGGGCGACTTTCGAGAGGAAGTACCCCTCCCACTGCTGGTCGGGGCGGTGCGCGGCGCGCAGGAACGACACGCCCTTGTTGATGCCGGCGTTCACGCGGTCCACCAGCTCGCGCTCCTCGGCCGGGGGCGGGGCGGCGCCGGCGCGGCCGGCCGGAGCGAGGAGTAGGAAAGCGGTGGTCAGGAGGATCGCGCGCATCGGAAGCCCTCGGGGGAGACCGGTGCATTCTAGGCGAGCGGGGCGTCAGCCCCCTGAGGCAGCCCATTACCCTGAGCCAGTCCATCACTTCGGGTGGGCGCGGAGTGACGGACTGGCTCAGGGGGCTAACGCCCCCCGCTCGCCTAAAATTAGCCGCCGAACAGAGACAGCACCCGCCGCTCTGCATCGGCCACGTCGGTGACGGCCGCGAACTCGGGGTGCAACTCCCACGACTCGCTCAAACTCGCCGACTCCCCTGGGGCGAGGGTCACGAGTTCGCCGCAGGTCTCCATTTCGAGCATGTCCTCGTTGGTGAACGTCTGGTAGCGCGTGCCGAGGTCGGGGTAGGTCGCCCCCTCGCGGTAGTCGAAGCGCTTGATAAACAGCGTGCCGTTGTTACTGTAAGCCGCGCCACCGGCGCGGTGGGCGAGGCCGAACTTGGTCGGGCCGCGCGTCGGGTCTTGGCGCAGCAGAATCACGCGGCTCCCGAAAGTCACGCGCGGGTCGGCGAAGTCGAAGTACGGCCAGAGGATGAGTTGCTGGTTGGGCGCGTAGTCCGCGGGGCTAGTGGCGTTCGACGGCGGGCCGGGGTGCGGCGACTTCGCGGGCAGCGGGATGATTTCGACGCCGCCGGGGGCCATCACCGTCGGCGCCCACGGGGCCAATTCGGTAGCCGTCGTGCCAATATTCGTGACGGTCAGGGTAATGTTCAGGCGCGTCGAGTCGGGGTCGAGTTCGAGCGTCATGACCTTCTGCACGCCGTACTCGGTCTCCGGCGGCGGGGTGAGCGTCACGCGGGTGTCCGACCCGACCGCGTGGGCCACGGGTCGGTTGTCGGGGAAGTAGGTGCGGGTGAGGTCTTCGGGGGCGAGCCAGAAGCGCAAGCCCCCGCGAATCTGCCACTCGGCCTCGCCGGTGCCGCCCACCTGCTCGGGGTAGTTTTTGAGGACGTTGAAACCGCCGGGGGCGCGGTACGCGATCACGCGCGGGCCGACATCGAGCGTGACGACGGCCTCGACTCGGTCGTTAAACAGGCGGAGGTTGTTGGGCCAGCCGCCGTACTGGGTGGGTTCAACCGGCATGGCTAGCCCGGCGGCGGTTACGCAGGCGCTGGGCGGCGATGAGGCCGGCGCCGACGAGGCCGAGGACGACGGCCGGGGGCGCGGGCACCGCCGGCGGGTTCAGCGGGGGGTTGCCCGGCGGGTTCGTCGTGCCGGGGGGGATGACCACGAGCGGCGGGTTAGCGGGCGGCACGAAGATCGACGGCGGCAGCACCGGGGTCTGCGGCGAGTTACCGCTGGGGTTGGTCGCGGTGCCGGGCGGCACGGTGGGGGTGAGGGGCGAGGTCGCGGGCGTCGCGGCGACGGTGGTGCCGTTGCCGCCGCCGAGTCCGCCGACCAGGCCCGCCCCGCCGCCGAAGCCCCCGCCGAATCCGCCGAGGGGCGCGCCGCCGAGGCCGCGCCCGAGTCCGCCCAGGGGGGCGTAGCCGCCGGGTC
>CAXTPM010000669.1:1734-3047 GCA_964245865.1 uncultured Fimbriiglobus sp.
GACGAGGCCGGTCGGTAGCCCGCCGCCGGGGACGCCCGCACTCAGGTTCGCCGCCGCCGGGCGCAGGCTTAGTTGCGACTGCGGCACGACGCCGTCGGGGCCGGCGACGCCCGTGAGGCGCACGAGTTCACTGCCGCGCAAGAGATTCGAGTTGGCGAACGCCGCGTCGTCGCCGGTGAGCGACTGCACGTAGCGCTGCGCCGCCTGCACGAACTCGGGCGCCGCGGCGGGGTCGGCGTAGTTCGCGCGGAACCCGCCGCCGTAGAGGTCGAACGGCTTGCCGCCCGCCCCAGGGGGGGGCAGCGTCGGCTCCTGCACGACCTCCCAGAGCGCGACCTGGAACGCGGCGGCGTTCGTCGCGGGGTCGGTCACGCTCGCCTCGTAGTGCCGGCCGTAGAGTTCGCGGACGTAGTTGGCCCGCCGGGCGGCGCTGGCGCGCCCCTCGGCGGTGTCGGGTTCGCCGTAGTGCTTGGGCAGTTCCACCCGCTCGACCGCGAAGGTGTACGTCTGGCCGGCGATGATCGGCACGAGCGGCTCGACGCAGAACGCGCGCTGGTTGGCGCTCATCCCCCCGGCGGGCACGGCGCCCGGCGGCAGTTGGAACTGCATGTCGCCCACGGGCTTTTGGGTCGCGCGGCCGTTGAGGGTGAACGGGAACACCTGCGGGTTGGTCTGCCCGGCGTAGAACAGCGACACCGTGGGCGGCTCGGGCGCGGCCGGGGCCACCGGCTTAGCGCCCGGCGGGGTGAGGGCGCGCGTCAGCGGCGCGTTAAGCGACAGGGCGCCGAGTTGCCCGAAGGCGGGGGCGCCCCCCCACGCCACGGCGAGCAGGGCGGGAATCCAAACGGGCGTGCGGGCCATGTCTGCCTCGGTGCTTGGCGCGGGGCTTGAACCCCGGCGCCGGTCGTCAATCCGTTGTCGAAGCGTAACCAACAGGGTAAGCGGTGCGGCCGGGGCTTTCCAGCCCGATCCGGCGCCGCGGCGAGGCTCGGCGCCCCGCTACCCACTCTGTACCCGGCCGGCCAGGCCCGACTCGCACTCCGAAGTGCGGCCGGCGCGGGAATTTGCAATCCCCTCCGCCGGGTGTAACGATTGGTTTACAGTCCCGTCACATTCCGTGCCACCCCCGCCCCGCGATTTTCCGCCCGCCTACAATGGGAGTCCGCCCCGCACCGCCCCCAGACCCCAACCGTCGGCCCGCCCCCATGCCCGGCAAACTGTCGCTCTCCCTGTGGACCGAGCGCCACACCTCGCCCCTCGCCCCGACCACCGCCGCGGAGATGGCCGCGCTGGGGTGGGACGCGGTTGACGTG
>CAXTPM010000670.1:0-3043 GCA_964245865.1 uncultured Fimbriiglobus sp.
CTGCTTTCTCCTACTGGGCCAGCATCCGGGGGCTAACGCCCCTCGGCTCGCCGGGAGTTCACTCGTCCACGTCAAACACCAGCACCTTGCCGCGACTGTTGCCGATCACGCAGCGCGTGCCGTCGGGCGTGAACGCCACGGCGTTCACACTGGGCATGGCGAAGTCGTACACCCGCAGCACTTCCAGCGTCTCGGCGTCGCGGAACGTCACCCCGGCGGCCCCCTCGGCCGTTGCGGCGAGGCGCCCGCCGGGGTGGAACGCGAGTTGGCCGAGGGGACGCGGCTCCGGCCATGCTAGCGATGCCAGGGGCTTGCCACTCGCGCAGTCATAGCCGTCGAGGCCGAAGTCGTGAACCAAAAGCAGCCGCGCACCGTCGGGGGTAAAAACTGCATCGCTCACTGGGGAGTCATCGGCGACGGCGAACGTCACAACCAACTCGTCGGTGGAGTCGTCGTAGAGGCCGTAGTGTGGTGCGGGCCACTCACCCGACGCGACGTAGCGTTCGCCCTGCGGGAGAAACGCGAGCGGCACGAGTCGGAACGGGAGCTCCTTCGGCTCAGCGATGGCCGCGAACGCGCCCCCGACCACGCGGCCCGTCGCCAGGCGTGTCCCCGGCCCTTCGTCACCCCAGGTCGCCACCTTGAGTAGCGCGTCCGGCGTGCGGATGACAACTCGATTCCTCAGCTCGACGCCGTCGCGGGCCACCTCGGTGAATTGGGCCGTCGCTGCGTCCCAAAGCATCCAACGCGCCGGCCAGCCGGCGGAGAACAGCAGTAGCGATGAGGTGCAGAAGTTGACCCCGGCCAGGGACTTGCGCGTCAGCCGCTTGGCTCTCGGCCGCACTGCGTGCAAGTCCCACACGTCGCACCCGTTGCCGCCGGCCGCGACGTAGCGCGAGTCCGGCGACACCGCGAGTTCCGTGATGCCGGCCGTGCGGCCGCGCAGCAGTTGCATCCGCCGATCCCCGAGTCCCCGAGCGGGGGGCGTCAGCCCCTCTGTGTCTAATCTTCCTTCGGTAGAAGCACGGACACGGAGGGGCTGACGCCCCCCGCTCGGGGACTTGTAACCCCGCCGCTACCCCACGAACACCCCGCCCAGCGGCGGCGTGCCGAGCGGGCTGAACTCCCGATCCGCGGCCGGGGTCGCGGCGGTGTTGGTGGCCAGGCGCGTGCCGAAGAAGCTGCGCACCTGCTGGGTGCCCGCCGAGCCGAGGCCGACCACCAGGTCTTGGCGGGTGTCGCCGTCGAGGTCTTTGGCCGCGACGCGCACGCCGTCGCGGTTGTTCACGTCCCCGGCGAAGAAGTTGGCCAGTGCGGGCGTGGTGGCGAGGGTGTTGGTCGTCAGCGCGGCCCCCGAGAGCGCGAGCACGCGCGGCCCGCCGCTGGGGCCGCCGCCGGAGATCAAGTCCGCGAAGCCGTCGTTGTTCAAGTCCCCCAGGGTGATAAACGCACCGTTGCGCAGGGTTTCCTCGAAGACGAACAGGTCGCCGAACACGGTGGCCGGGCGCTGATCGACGGCGCGGGTCGGCAGGAGCGACAGGCCGTTGTAGCCGGCGACCACCGGCCCGCCGCCGAAGCCGGCCGCGACGATCACGTCGGGCGTGCCGTCGTTATTGACATCGCCCACCGCCGCGCGGGCGCCGCCCCGGAACGCGGGGTTGTTGATGCCGAAGAAGTCCGGCGTCACGACCGCGCCGTCGGTGGCAATCCCAGAGCGAATCTGGACGCGCGGCCCGCCGCCCTGGTCGGGGGTAATCACCACGTCCGCGAAGCCGTCGTTGTTGATGTCCCCGGCCGCGACGTAGACGCCGCCGGTGAACGTGCTCTCGAACGGCGAGTAGGTGCGGACCACGGCCTTCGAGACGCCGTCGTACACCAGCACCTGCGTGGCGGTACCGGGTCCGGTCCCCGCGATGAGGTCTTGCACCCCGTCACCCGTGACATCCGCCACGGCGGTGCGCACCGTCACCCCGGCGGCGAAGGGGTTCACCGTGAACAGCACCGTGTTGTCGTAGTTGTAGAGCGTGGCGACGTTGGTCCCGCCGACGGCGAACTGCGTCGTGGCGAAGGCAGCGACCTTCGGCAGCAGGGTGCCGAGGCCGGCGGAGTCCACCGTGAGCAGGCCGAAGCGCGCCGTCGCCCCGGTCGGCAGCGCGCCCGCGAACCCCGTCGCGGCGACCACGAACGACTTGCCCGCCGCGCCCGAGAGGTCGGCGCTGAACGAGCCGACGGGGGTGATGTTGTCCGCGAGGGTCACGTCGAAAATGTACCGCCCGGCCGGCACGCTCACGTAGTCGTTGGCGAACGTGCTAGTCTGCACGCCGGTGACGACCGGGCCGACGCCCCGCACTTTCACGTTCACTGCCGGGGCGTCGGGGGTGCCGTGCAGCACCAGCAGATCGACGTTGGCGGGGTTGGCGGAGGCCGTGCGGCCGTTGCCCGCCACCGCGATCTGGAAGCGGTCAGTCCCGGTACTCACCCCAGGCTGGCCGACGGCAGCGGCGATCACCTTCGAGTTCGCCGCGAGCGTGGTCGTCAGCGAACCCACCGGCGTGGCGTTGGTCGCGTCGCTCCCCGCCACCACGTCGATCTTCACCGGCACCCCGTCGGCGACGGTCGTGAACGGGGTCGATTGCTGGAACGCGAGGTTGTCGTAGACCCGCACGTTGTTGATGTAGACATCGACCGTGCTGGCCGACGGGTACGGCGAGTCGTGGACGATCTGCACCAGCGCCGGGACCGCGCGGTCCTCCAGTTGCGTGAGCGGGGCGGCGAGCGGGCGGGCAATCTTCGGCGTCATCGGTTCAAGTTCCTTCTTGGGGTACGGAGAGGTCGGCCCCGGTCGGCCTTGCGGGCGAGCGGGGCTGGGGTTTAGAGTGCGGGCGGGCGGCGCCTTCGGCAAGCCGTGCGAATCCGGGGCCATTTGCCGCGGGGCGACTTGGCCTCGGCGTGGAAGTGACCTCGCCCGCCGGCCCCCTCTCCTCTTGGGAGAGGGGGTGAACGTAGGGCACCGCCTCAAGCAGTGGCCAGTTTACGGAAGCGG
>CAXTPM010000671.1:0-3037 GCA_964245865.1 uncultured Fimbriiglobus sp.
ATGAAGCTGACCAGGTCGACGGGATCGATCGTGTGCTCTTTGGGGAACTCACGGTACTCGAGGTTCCAGCCCGACTCCCGAAGCCGCGCCGCCTGAACGCGGACAAGATCCAAGTTCTCGAACAGCTTGCCGAAATTGAAACTCACGCCAGTCTCCGGGTAAAAATTGAACGGTTGCGATGAAACGGTCACTTGCGGCGCCCGAGGATCAGCAGGATCGCCAGCCCCCCGGCGGACGCCACCACCCACCACGGCACCCCGTCCCTGCGGGCGAATGGCGGCTCGGGCGCGGCCTCGCGGCGGGCCTTCCAGGCCGCGAGGAGCCGGGCGTCCTCCTCGCGGCACGCCTTGAGTTCGGCCTGGGTCAGGGGGCGGTTGTACGCGGCCCGGTAGGCCCGCTCCTGCGGGACGAACCCCGGCGGGAGCAACTGCCCGAAGGCGGGCGGCGTCAGCGCGAACAGCAGGGCGGCAAGTAAACACTTCACGACCAGTCCTCCTTTAGTTAGGTGTGGCCCCGGCCCCTGTCGGCGGCCTTGCCTTTTTCCTTGGCCTTCACCACCGGCCTGGCCCGCTCGCGGGCGCGGTCCTTGCCCTCGCCGGTGAAGCCTTCCGTGATCTGCTGCTGCGTGGGATTCCCGACCGTGCCCGGCTCGCTCGACCCCGCCAGCCCGTCGGTCGTCTTGTCGGCCAGGTCTTTCGCGCCGACCCGCACGTATGCCTGGGTGGTGGCCTTGAACGAGCGGTAGCGGGCCTTGACGCCCTCCCGGACGCGGCCCCAGACGGTCGGCTTGTCCTTCCTCTCTTCCGGCATTCGGTCCCCTTGGAAAGTGGTTAGAAGCGGCTGCTGGCGTCGATGGCCCCGTCGGAGAGGTCGTCGCGCAGGTTGCGCTCGCGGAGGGCGAGAGCGCCCACTAGAATCAGCCCGGAGAGGCCCGCCGCGACGAAGTAGCCCCTCGCGTAGGGGTCGCCGCACTCCCCCGCGACGACGCCCCCGGTCACCGCGAGGACGCACTCGGCCATGCGGCCCCTCACGGGGTCGTTGAACGCGCCCCCGCCGAGGGCGAGCGTGTGGCCCGAGGGGGCCGGGTGGGCGGCGTGCGCGAGCGTGGCGACGCAGGCCATCAGGAACGCGGCCCAGAGGACTTGGCTGTTCCCGGCGTCGGCCCAGGCCGCGAGGATCGTGAGCGAGAGGACGATGGACACCGGCTGGCGCGCCCACCGCCTGCCGACGGTGCCGAGTTTCGCGGTGAGGAGGCCCAGGGGCCGGTAGAGCCACACGAGGAGGAACAGCGGGTTGATGGTGGGCGGCGGGGGCGGGGCGGGGCGGGGCATACTTACTCCCTTCTAACGGTGAGGGTGGTCCAGGGTTCTGAGGGGCGGAACCACAGGCACTCGACCTCGCCGTCGCTGCCGTCCTTGAGGCGGAACAACTGCTGCGGCTCGACGCTGAGTTCCATGTGCTGGCTGACGCTGGCGCTGGCGGTGGACTTCCCCGGCTCGTCGGGGCTGGCCTGGGTGCCGCCCCCGAAGAACGAGATTCTGGCGCGTCCCAACAAAGACTCCGAGACGTACTTGGCGGTCTCGGGCGTGCTGCTGAAGACGAACTTGTTGGCGAGGTTGCCCATCAGTGCGAGGGCGCGCTCTTTCGATCCTAACTTATCACCAAGCCCCGACACGCACTGCGTGGCGCAGATTAAAGGGCTGCGCTGCTGGCGACAAACTGCGGCGTAGGACGCGGTGGTATCGGTCAGGATCTCCTGGCTCTCGTCGATGACGACCCCGTAGAGCGGCGTCGTTTCGGTCACTTCCCTACGGAGTAAACTCTGCTGGAAGGCGTGGACCACCGCCGCGCTGGCCACCCGGCCCACGTCGCCCAGCACCATGAACGGGCAGTCCACGATGACGACCGCGCCCCGGTCGATCAGCGCGGCGGGGCTGAGCGTGCCGGAAGTCAGCTTCTGGCAGACCCCCCGGCACATCAGGTCCGCCGTCGCCTCGACCTCGCTCAGGATGGACCCCAGCGTCCTCTCGCCTAAGTTCGGCAGCGCGACGGTGAAGTAGTCCCTGACCCGCTCGCTGAACTCGCCCCGGTCCTCGGCCTCGTCCAGGTACCGGGCTAACCAGCCCTGGGACCAGTTCGCCGTCTGCATCTGCTCGGGCGAGCGGGGCGTCCACACGGCGATCTGGAGGATGCGCTCGGCGGTGACCGGCGCCCCGGCTAGGCTCAAGAGGTCGATTGAATACCTAACAAATTGCTGAGCGGCCAAATAGAAAAATGCGTTGTCGCCGCCCGCCTTCCGCTTCTCGCGGCTCAGCACGGCGGCGAGCGCGTCGAAGGCCAAGCCGCCCGCCACGCCACGGTCCTCCAGGGGCAAATTCGGCGGGATGCAACTCCCGAAAAAATCGACCCCCTCGGCGCCCGGCCCCAGCACCACGACTTCCTTGCCGAGCGACCTTGCGATCCGCTCGTAGTTGGCCGCGTCCCCGGCCTTGGCGGCGACTAACAAAGCACCCGAGTCCCTGAGCACCCTCGCCAGTAGCCACAGTAGGAAGGTCGTTTTGCCGCTCCCGGTCGCACCCAGGAGCACGGCGTTCTGGCACAGTTGCCGCCGCGTGAGGGTGCCGGCGGGTTCGCTGAAGACCGGGGCGTCCAGGTAGTCCGGGGGACGCGCCCGCCGCCGGGTCCGGCCCACCGCCCGGTCGAGCAGGTAGAGCCACAGGCACACGGCGGCAAGAATCCCGAGGTCGTCTAGTCGGGGCACTGGGCACCCCCGTAGTCGCACGCCGCGCACACCTCGTCGTCGGCCAGGAGGTGGCAGCAGCAGCCGTCGTCGTCCATCCGCGCGTCGGCGCAGTCGTCGAAGTCGATGGGCATCGGTCGCTCGGGCTAGGGGGTGAAAAGGTCGCGCGCGCTGAGTCGGGACTTGGGCGACTGCTTGACCCTCTCGGCGACATCGGCGCGGAAGCGGTCGATGGCGCCGACCAGCTCCCCGACGGTGGTTGACGCCGGGAAGCTGAGGGTTCCGGGGCCGAGGGGC
>CAXTPM010000672.1:0-3030 GCA_964245865.1 uncultured Fimbriiglobus sp.
TTTGTCCGGTAGTCCTTAACCCCCTCTCCTCCTGGGAGAGGGGGCCGGGGGGTGAGGTCTCTTCGGCCCGCGAGCAAGCTTGCCCCACTCAGAAATCCACGCCCATCTCCGCCGCGAGCCGCCAAAAACCCACTGCCGCGCCGGCGACCGCCACGCACAGCGCCAGGCCGAGCATCAACCCCCAGCGCGCCCGCCAGGCGCTGCGGTCGGCCCGCGCGGCGAGTGACGGGTTCTCGGCCAGACTGCGCAGGAAGCCGATGCGCACGCGCATCGGCCCGTGCTGCCACGCCTGCAGCCAGCCGACCAGGCGCGCCCGCCAACTCGCCTCGGCGAAGTGGTCGTCGCGCCCGCCCCACTCCGAGACGCGCACCAGCGCCGCCGCGAGGGCCAGGCTCCCCGTGCGGCAGACCCCCCGGCCGGCCAACTCCGGGCCGCGCAGGAGCACCGTCTGGGCGGTATGCCCCCGGCAATCGGGGTCGGCGCACGACCCCGCGCGGGCGCCGTAGACATCGGCCTGCCGCTCGCAGCGGCGCGACAGCCAGCCGAACACCGTGAACAGGTACGCCACGAGCGCGACCGCCGAGATGCCGCCGACCCACGACTCGTCCCACGCCGGCGAGTCGGGGCCGGCGCCGTCGCGCCACGCCAGCTCGAGTGCGGTCACCAGAATCGCGCCGGTCATCGAACTCAGCGCCAGGAACGCCGCGTAGAACGGCAGGTGCCCGTGCCGCGCGTGCCCGACCTCGTGGCCGAACACCGCAACTAACTCCGCCGGCGGCGACTCGTCGAGGATGCGATCGGTGAGCGCCACGTAGCGCACGCGCCGCCACGGACCCAGCACGATGGCGTTGGCCACCGTCATCCGAGTCGGCCACTCGAACACCCGGCTAATCGGGGCGTCGAGCCGGGCGCGCGTCGCCTCCACCAAGTCGCGCACCGGCCCCGGCCGCAGCGGGCGGAAGCCCCAGAGCGCCCGCACCATCACCGGCAGGAACACGAACAGCCCCACCGTGAGCGCGACCGAGACCGCTTGCGCCTCGCCGGTGTTGGCCGAACGCGGCGCGGCCCTGGCGAACGACTGCTGCCCCGACAGCAGCAGCACCGGAAGCCCGGCGGTGAGGAACAACTGCCGCGCCTGGAACGAGAGGTACCCGCCGAGGCTCCAGAACGGCCGCCCGCCGGAACTCAGAAGACTCGCCAGGCTGGTGCGGTGGATCGCCCGCTCCGCGAAGTAGTAGCCCGCCCAGTTCGACGCGGTCGCCAGCGCGAGCGGCAGCGCCACCGCCAACTCGGCGCCGGGCAACAGCAGTGTCGTACCCCGCCCGGACCAGTCGGCGGTGAGCAACTCGACCACGGCTCGGGCGTAGCCGACGACCGCCAGCACGGTCGCGGTGGTGCCCAGCGTGACCAGCGGCCAGAGTCGCCGTACCCGGCCGTACAGGGCAAGCGCCGCCGGGCGGGCGTCGGGCCGGGCCACCCCGCGCGCGACTCTCGCCATTAGCCGCCACCCGACCGCCGCCACGCCGAGTTGCAGCGCTAGTCCGGTGGCGATTGCCTCGGCCGGGCCGAGGCCCAGCGCCGACTCGGGCCACGGGAGTGGTAAGCAGCACAGCACGAACGCGAAGACGATCAGGAGCGGCATGCCGGCATTCTACGGCCGCACGGGGAACCCGCGCGCCACCGAGAGCCGGCTGAACTCGCCCCGGCCGAGCGTCACTTCGCGGTCCCACTCGAACGCCTGGCCGTTCGACTTCCACGTCGCGCGCAGTTTCAGCGTGGCCGTCGCGCCGATTTTCAAGGGCGCGGTGCGCACCGCCCGCTCCGGGCCGCTTCCCGGCTCGGCCCGACCGTTCACCGTCAGCTCGACCTCGGCGGGGAACTCGATTACGACTTCGGCAATCGCCGATGCGTCGCTCGCCGGACTCGCCGCCACCGGCGCGGGGGCCGGGGCGGCACTCACCGGCAGATCGAACGGCGAGAACGTCGGCACGTACCCGCCGTACACAGGGCCGTAACCGTAGCCCAGTCCGGACCCGCCGTAGCCGTAGCCGAACCCGCCCAGGGGCCGGACGCCGGCTCCGAAGTTCAGCCGCGCGCCGTACCCGAACCCGCCGGGCGCGTAGCCGCCGAACGGCCCGAGCATCGCCGGCGTCACCCCCGGCGGCAGCGACGCGGGGCGGCTAAAACCCTGGCCGGACGCGGCGGCGGGCAGGGCGGCGAGGAGTAGGGCAGCGAAGATGCGGAGCATAGCGGGAACCCCGAGGCGGCGGGCGGCAACGCACGGGTAGCAAGTTGCGGGCCGCGGCGGCCAAGAGACCTCATCCCGCCCGCATTCGCCGCACCGCCGCCGCGAGGTCGGCGCTGCGAAACGGCTTCGCCAAAAACTGCGCGGCGGGGTCGAGCGCCAGCCCGCCGATGACCTCCTCGCCGAAGCCGCTCATCAAGATTACCGGCATCGCGGCGCGCCGCTGCCGGATCGCCTCGACCACCTCGCGCCCCTCGGCGTCGGGCAGGCTGTGGTCGATCAGCGCGAACTCGTACAGGTCCGGGTCGGCGCGGAACGCCTCGATCCCTTCGGTCGCCGTGCCGACCCCCGCCACCTCGCAGCCCAGGGCTTTCAGCGCCAGGCCGACCAGGTTGCGGATTAGCTCGTCGTCGTCCACCACCAGCGCCACGCGGCGCTTGGTTTCGTCGCGCGGCAGGGGGCGCGGGGTGTTGCGCACGGTCGCGGTGTCCAACGGCGAGTCGATCGGCTCGCACGGCAGCGTGACGCGGAAGGTCGTCCCCGCGCCCGGCGCGCTCAGCACGCAGACCGTGCCGCCGTGGCTCTTGGCGATGCCGTGGACCGCGCTGAGGCCCAGCCCGCGCCCGGTGAACTTGGTGGTGAAGAACGGCTCGAACACCCGCAGGCGCGTGGCCTCGTCCATCCCGGCGCCGTCGTCGATGACCTCGGCGTAGACGCACGGCCCCTCGGGGTGCGGGCCGGGGCAAACGAGTTCGTGCGCGCCGCGGTCGGTGCGGCCGGCCACC
>CAXTPM010000673.1:0-3029 GCA_964245865.1 uncultured Fimbriiglobus sp.
GGGCGGACGGCGCGCCGCGCCTCGTCACCGGCAGCGGCGAGGGCGAGGCGGCGAGCGTCAAGCTCTACACCGGCGCCCAGGCCGCGAGCGGGTCGCCGCCGGAGTTGGCACTGACGCCGTTCGGCGGCGGCAACCTGAGCGACGGGGTGTACGTGGGGTAGCCGAGTCGGCCGGGCGGGGCGGCGGGAGCGTGCGGACCGCTACTTGGCACTCGAGGCACCGCTGTGGACGAGCGCGACAAGACCCCGTTCGCCTCGCTCCTGGCCTCGCTGCACTCGCTGGGCGTGGTGCCCGAGGCGGAGTTCGACTCGCTGGCGCTGGGGCACCTGCACGTCTGCGGCTACCCCGACCCCAGCGCCAAGTGGGCCGAGTTCAAGGAACTGATGATCGGCCACGGGCGGGCGCTGCGCTTCGGCCTCGGCGGCGTGGCCCACCTGGTGCGGCTGCGGGTGGCCGGCGTGGTCGATGGCGCCCCGGCGGTGGCGGTGCAGGACGTGGCGCAGCTCGTCGGGCGGGTGGTGGCGGCTGCCGAGAGCGCGCGGCACAAGCCGCCCAAGCCAGGGCGCAGGGGGTTGTAGGGTTTGTGGGCTGCGTGCGTCGCTGGGGCGCACGACGCGGGCCAGTTGCTCGAGCGCATGACTGAAATGGGCGAACCGCCGCCCGCCCCAGTGCAGCCGGGCGATTACCCCGCTACCCCGCACTCCGGGGGGGCGACTGGTGCGCCCCCACCTCGGGTGCGGAGTTCGACCCGCTGCGGGACGCCTGCCACGTGCCTGCTGCGAGCGCGAGCATGACCGCCCCGCCCCCCAGCGGCGCCGAGTCGATCTCGCCGCGGCGCGCGTACCCGACCGCCGCGGCCGTCAGGGCGAGCCCCGCGGCGACCAAGGCCAAGACGAACGCTGCCCGCGTGACCCTACGTTGATCCGTCACCAGCGTCTCCTCCCCCGACCGAATGCCGAACCCGCCACCACTCCAGCAGCGGCCCGAGCCGCACCGCCATGCTACGGGGCCGGGGCCGCGCGGCCAGCGGGGCGACTCGCGCGCCCGCGCACGCGGGGGGCGTCGGAACTCCTTGAGCACCTTGGGCGGCTGGGGGCGAAAACACCCCGGAAACGCTTTGGTATTCCCAAGGTGCTCAACTGCGGGGGACATGAGCATCTTGGGGAGCGTTCGCCCAAGGTGCTCACGTTGAACACCTTGGGGCGCGGGCCACTCGGAGCGGCTAGGCGGGCCGGGGCGAGGCGCCTCGCTCAGGGTGTGTCGGCGACCCGCTTCAACTCCAGCAGCACGCCGCCCAGGTCCAGGACCAGCCCGGCGGCGTCGGCGGACACCACCCGGTGATTGTAAACGCCCGACATCAGGACCGGGTCTTGGTACCGCTCCGCGATGCGCTGAAGGAGGCCGACCGGGGCGGCGGCGCCGGCCCTCTCGTCGAACACGAGCACGCGGCCGGACAGCCGCCACCGCCCGGCCACTCGGGCCGACGGGACGGCCGCGCCGGCCGGGGTGTGCTCCCACGCGAGCGAGCCGTCGGGGGACAGCCGCAGGGTCGTGGCCCCGGCGGCGACGGGCGCGGCCGAGATGTAAGTGCCGGCGACCCAGTCTCTGGGGCCGGCGGGGCGGGCCAGCAGCCACGCCGCCGCGCCCGCCGCGGCGGCTGCCAGGACAACAAGGGCGATCAATTGCCGCCGCTTCCTCATGTTTTGCCTCCGTCGAATCACATTGCCCCGGCCCCAGTCTTAGCCACCGGCCGACCGCCCGGCGAGCCTACTCCGGCCTCTCGTCCTACGGCGCCACGCGCGGGCTGGCCGCGTCGCGCCAGAACTCGTCCAGGGGCGGCAGGCCAAGGCCGGCCCGCAGCTCGTTCCCGGACGCCCAGCCCGCGCGCGTGAGCCACCGGCTCAGCCAGAACGCGACACCGCAGAACAGGGTGAGAGCGGCAGCCACGGCCGCCGCCTTGGTGGTCATGCCCAGCCCGTTGGCCGCCTCGTAGGCGGACACCACGGCCATCCCGCCGAACGCGAACAGGCCGAAGCCGAGGACCGCCCGCAGGTAGCCGACCGCCACCGACTTCCAATTCAACCGCGCTCGCACCCCGACGAACCCGTACTGGGTCCGCTTCACCTCCCCCAGCGGGGTCACCGCCCCGGCCTCCGGGGCCGGGCCTTCGACCACGACGTAGGAGCGGTACGGGAGGACGGGGAGCCAGTACAGGTGGAAGAACACCGTCGCGGCGTGCGCGACGCCCGGCACCTGCCGGACTTTGCCGTACCGCCTGTAGCCGTGAATGATGAGCACGGGTTCCTCGCTAGGGCGCATTGGCGGCAGGGTGTGCAACTCTAGCTAGGGCGCGCGTCCGCGCCGATCAAGGGTCGAGTCGCCCCCAAGCGGGCGATGATGGCCAGTGGGACGAACCCCGGCGGCGCCGGCTAGGGCGGCAATCGCTTACTCGCCCCTGGGCTTGCGCGGGCGCCCGGCCTTCCCCTCCGGCTCCGCGGCCGAGGCTGAGTCCAGCGGCACCGGTACTGCCTCGCCCATTCGCTCGGAAGGCTCAAGCCGCCCGGCGAGTGACCGCCTTGCGGCGCCGAAGTGGGCGTAGCGGGCCAAGTCTGGACGGCGATCCGGGGAGGGCGTCAGACAAGTCTCGGAACGGCTCACCGGCACCGGATCCGCAAGTCCTGGCGCAAGTGCTTGTAGAGTAAGCACTTGCGGAGTATTTAGCGGGATGCCGCGCCGAGACTTGTCTGACTTGTCTGACGTATGACGTGACCGCTGAGCGGGAATCACCCCCCGGTCGAAGTGCCGCCGGCAGCCGGGAGGGGGCCGCGTTCTTGCCGACCGAGCCTCGCCACCAGTAGGGCGTCGAGCCTGGCCATGAGCCTCACGACGGGCTGCATCTCCGCGCCCCGCTCGTCGTCGTAGACCGCCGTCATCAGGTCCGCCGCCGCGTGCCGCAGGAAGCGCTGCCGCAGCCGGGCGCTGATGCCCTGCTTGCGGAGGTAGCTGTTGGCGGTCTTCCTCATGGCGTG
>CAXTPM010000674.1:0-842 GCA_964245865.1 uncultured Fimbriiglobus sp.
GCCACGCCGCCGCGATGACTCCGGGGAGGAAGCCGCCGAGCACCAGCGGCGCGTAGTACCACACCGGCTGCAGGTGGTCGAACGGCCGGGCGAAGCGCATCACGTTGTGCTCCCAGAAGAAGTGCGTCAGGAACTCGGGCTGCGTCCGCATCATGCCGACGTACCACGGCAGGTTCACCGCCACCACGACCGCGCCGAAGGAGAGCGCCGCCGGCAGCCTCACCGGCGCGACCGGCCTGGCGAGTCGCCCGACCAGCAGCAGCGGCGGGAACAACAGCACCTCGGAGATCGGCCCTTTGGTGAGGAACCCCAGCCCGGACGCCACGGCTGCGGCGAGCCACCAGCGCCACTTGAACTGCCCCGTGCGCACCGCCTCGTAGCCGCACAACAGACTCAGCGTGACGAAGAGCGTCAGCACGCCGTCTAGGAGCAGTACGCGCCCCACGGTGGCGAACCCCGGCGCGACGCTCAGCAGCAGCGCGGCCAGGAGCGCCCCGCGCCCCCCCACGCTGCGCCGGCCGATCGCGTACACCGCCAGAATCGTGGCGAGTACGGCCAGCGCCGGCACCAGCCGGGCCGAGGATTCGCCCACGCCCAGCATCCGATAACTGAGCGTCACCAGCCAGTAAAACAGCGGCGGCTTGTCGAGGTACGGCTCGCCCTGCAGCGTCGGCACCAGCCACGAGTCGGTGGCGAGCATTTCGAGCGGGATTTGCGCGTACCTCCCCTCGTCCGGCTCGAACAGGTGGAACCCGGCGGCGGGCCACAGGAGCAGGGCGGGGAGCAGCACGACGGCCGCGGGCACCACGGCCCCCACGACGAGGTAGGCGACGCCCACCACG
>CAXTPM010000674.1:852-3017 GCA_964245865.1 uncultured Fimbriiglobus sp.
CGACCCGGCCATCTCGCGGGCAATCTGGGCGTAGCGCCCCTCGTCGGGTTCGAGTAAGGGGTGCGACCGCGCCGGCAGCGTCAGGAGCGCTGCCCACAGGGCCAAGAGCGCGAACGAGAGCGGCCGGAACCGGGTGTCGGCGTCGGGCGCGGCGGCGAACCAGACGCGGCGGTACAGGGTGCCGGCCAGGCCGGACTTCGGGCGCGCCATCGGGTTCGTCTCCATCGCACTCGTCTCGGTCGCACTCGGCACGGAGGCGGGAGTGTACGGCGGCGGGCGCGGGGCGGTCAAGGGCGGTCGCCGGACACCCGCGCGCCGCCTAAACTACACTTCGCCCCCACCGCCCCGGAGTGCCGCCGATGCGTGCCCGACTTACCTTCCTCGCCGCCCTTGCCGCCGCCTCGGCCGGGCTAGCCGCCCTCGCCGACCCGCCCGCCCCGCCGGCGCCCGCCCCGGCCGTCACGCCGCAGGCCTGGCAGGCGCTGGTGGACCGCACCGTCAGTTTCCTGAAGTCCACCCAGGAGGCCAACGGCGGCTGGAGCACCGCCAAGAGTCCCGGCGTCACCGGCGTGGTGGTGACGGGGCTGTTGCAGTGCGGCCTCGACCCCGACGCCGACCCGGCGCGCAGGGGACTCGGCTACGTCGAGTCGCTGGTCAACCCGACGGCCGGGCACATCGCCGGCGCGGACCCCAAAGTCGGCTTGCAGAACTACGTCACCAGCGTCAACGTGCTGGCCCTCGTCGCGGCCAAGCGGGGCGAGAAGTACCAGCCGGTGGTGGGGCGAGCGGCCGAGTTCCTCAAGAAGTTGCAGTGGGACGAGGGCGAATCCAAGGCGCAGTCCGACGACTACTACGGCGGCGCGGGCTACGACTCGAAGAGCCGCCCCGACCTGTCGAACACGCAGTTCTTTCTGGACGCGCTGCACGACGCGGGGGTGCCGCCGAGCGACCCCGCGATGCAGAAAGCCCTCGTGTTCGTCAGCCGCTGCCAGAACTTCCCCTCCGAGGCGAACGACCGCCCGTGGGCCGATAAAATTAAGGACGGCAGCTTCATATACAGCGCGGCCGGCGGCGGCTCGACCAAGACCAGCGACGAGCCGGGCGCCCCGCTCACGGGCTACGGCAGCATGACCTACGCCGGCGTCAAGAGCATGATCTACTGCGGCCTCACGCCGGCGGACCCGCGCTTCAAGCAGGCGCTCGGGTGGCTCAAGGCCAACTACACCGTCGAGGCCAACCCCGGCATGCCGCCCCAACTCGCCTCGCGCGGGCTGTACTACTACTACCACACCATGTCCAAGACGCTCGACCTGCTGGGCGGCGACGAGTTCGCCGACGCGAAGGGCGTCAAGCACCGCTGGCGCGACGACTTGTTTAATGCACTCGCCAAGCGCCAGCGCCCCGACGGCGGCTTCGCCAACCCCACCGACCGCTGGATGGAGGGCGACGCCAACCTCGTGAGCGGCTACGCCCTGATGGCGCTGAGTCACTGCAAGCCGAGGTAGGGACGGGGGGGACCGCCGGGGCGTCAAGTTCGCCCCGGCGGTCACCTTTCTGTTTAATTGCCCCATGCACATCACCGGCGTCCGCGCGCTGCAAGTCGCCCTCCCGTTGCGCCGGCGCGTCCGGCACGCCTCGCACGCGCGCACCTCGACCGACAACATTCTGGTGCGCGTCGAACTCGCCGGTGGCCAAGTCGGCTGGGGCGAGGGCGTGCCGCGCGACTACGTGACCGGCGAGACGGCCGCGACGAGCTTCGCGCACTTTCACGCCTCGGAACTTAAGCGCCAACTGACGCCGTGCGCAACGTGGGCCGAGGCGCTGGCGCTCGCCGAGCGCCTCGAACTCGCACCGGTGCCCAACGACGCGCGCGGCATCGCCACCAACGCGGCGCGCTGCGCACTGGAACTCGCCGTGCTCGACGCCTACGGCCGGCACTTCGGCGAGAGTCTATCGAGCATCGCGGCACTGCTGGCGCCGGAGTTGGCCGAGGCCAGCGAGCGCGTGCAGTATTCGGGCGTGATCCTGAGTGCCAAGGGCTGGAAGGCGCGCGTGGCGGCGGTGGGGCAGCGCGTCTACGGGTTCGACGCGCTCAAGGTCAAAGTCGGCATCGCGGGCCAGTCGGACGCCAAGCGGCTGCGCACGGTCAGGCGCTGCGTCGGCCC
>CAXTPM010000675.1:0-3011 GCA_964245865.1 uncultured Fimbriiglobus sp.
GAGGGTGAGGTCGAAGGGCGAGGATTCCATGGGGGGAATGATAGGGGGCGGGGGCTTAGCCGCGCGGCCCCCCCCTGCCGGTTCCCCCGGTCGCGCCGGTCGCGCCCCGCCGCGCGTTGGCCCCCGTTCCACGCCGGCCCCGTTCGCCCCGAGTCCCCCCCAGGGTCCGGCCGAATCGACTAAGGAGCGAGTTCACACGGCAAGGAGGCCACCGTGACCATTCGGCGAATCGCGGCGCTAGCGTGCGCCATGTTGTGCGGGGCGCCGGCGGCGCGTGCCCAGGGGCCGGCGCGCTCGGCGTCGGTGGGGGCGATGGCCGGGGGCGCGCCGCGCGGCGCCACCACGCTCCCCGCCGGGGCCGGGGCGCCGACGCCGCTGCGCTCCGGCGCGGGGGACCGCTACTATCTGGTGTACTTCAGCTCGCAGGCGACGCCGCGGTTCAACCGGATTCACACCTTCGCCACGGTCGTCAAGACGGCCCCCGACGCCCAGTGGCCTGGTGGCCTGAGTGTCGAAATCGCCACGATTAGTCTGATGCCCGCGAGCCACACGGTGAACCCCCTGAACCCGTTCAGCGAGGCGGCGGTGAACCTCGACCTCGCCGCCACCTTGAGCGTGGTGCAGGGCCAGGGCCAGCGCGTCTCGGCGTGGGGGCCGTTCGAGATCACCGCGGCCACCTTCGGCGAGTTCGCGGCGCAGAAGCGGCGCCTCGAGACCGAGCCGACGCGCTACCGGGCGCTCGACCCGCTCTCGGCGTCGAGTCCGATCACCAACTGCATCCACGCGGTGTCCGACGCCGACCCCGAACTCGGGCGCGCGGCGTTCCCCTCGGTGCTCTACGGCGACCTGGCCGCGTACAACCTCGTGCGGCGGCTGTCCGCGCGCAACGTGATCGTGGAACCCGGCGCCGACCACGCCTGGCTGCTCACCCGCCTGGGGTTGGGCGGGCGGGGCGTCGTGCGGCAGGCCTACCAGTCGAGCGGCGGGCCGCTGTCGCTCGACTGGGAGTGGCCGGTGCGCGCGGTAACTCCCCTTCCCGCCGCGGGCGACGCCGGGTATGGCGTGGCGCCCTGACCCCCAGGATTCCGCCCATGCGCGCCGCACTCCTCGCCCTCGCCGCCGCCCTCGCCCTGAGCCAAAGTGCGGCGGCGCAGTATCGCTTCGTCCCCGGCGAGACATTGGTTTACGACGTGAGGCAGACCACGACCGTCGAGGAGGCGGCGCCCGACGAGGGGTCCACCGAGGTCCGCACCGGCGTCACCGTCACCAAGCTCGAACTCGAGAAGCGCTGGCGGGTGGTGGCGGTCGATGCGGCCGGCGTGGCGACGCTCGAACTGACGATCTCGCGCATGAAGCAGGACATCGCCCGCCCCGGCCCGCTCGACAAACTGGGCAAGCCGACGGTGGACCGCGTGACGCTCGACTCGGCGACCGAGGAGGGGCGCGGGGCGATGCCGTTCCTGGGCAAGCCGGTGCAGACGGTGCGGGTGAACGCTACCGGAGAGTTGGCGTCGCCGTCGGCGGGCAAGAAGCCGCCGCTGCCGCCGTTCGCCCTGGTGTTCCCGGCGGCGAGTGCCCCGAGTTGGTCCCGCCCCCTGCCCGCCACGCTGGAGCCGCCCTACGGCACCGGCGAGGCGGTCGAGTTGGTGCAACGCTTCGAGGCGCTGACCCCCACGACGGTGAGGCTCACGACCACGCCCAAGGACGACAAGCTCGACGCGGTGAACCTGGCCGGGGTGGTGAGTTTGTTGTCGAGCGGCGAGTTGAAGTTCGAGAACGGGCGGTACCTGGGCGGCACCCTGAAAGTGGACCGCACCGTCGAGAAGCACGCCGGGCCGAACTCGAAGCTGCGCTACGAATCGACCGTGGTCGAGACGGTCAAGCCGGGTTCGTGAAGGTCGCGCGAGGATTTTCGGCGCGAAGCGACCTTGCAGCGCGAACCCAGGGCCGGTAAGATTCTCACTGCAAATGTGCGGGTGTAACTCAGTGGTAGAGTACCTCGTTGCCAACGAGGTTGTCGTGGGTTCAAGTCCCATCACCCGCTCTTAGGTGCGATCCCGAACAGGGCCGAGGTTCGCCTCGGCTCTAGTCGTTTCGGGCCGTCATTCCGGGAGGCGTCAAAATCCCCGCCCCCCTGCATCGCACCGCCCCTACACTTTCCCGATGACGCGAGACAACCACTAGGAGCGAGCGATGGCCGAGGAGACGGGCGAAGTTCAGGCCGGTGAAGTCGGGGACGGGGCCGGCACCCTGGTGGCGGACGCGGCCGAGGCCAAGTTGCCGCAGCAAGTCGAGATTACCGACGCCGGGCCGTGCCGCAAGCACGTTAAAGTCACCGTCGGGCGCGACGCGATCAACACGCGGCTCGAAGAGCGCTACACCAAACTGATGATCGAAGCCCCCGCGCAGATCAACGGCTTCCGGGTCGGGAAAGCCCCGCGCAAGATCGTCGAGAAGCGCTACAAGGGCGAGGTCACCCAAGAGGTGAAGACCGAAGTCCTGATGGCGAGTCTCGAACAGCTCGCGGACGAATCGACGCTCAGCCCCTTGTCTCCCCCGGAACTCGACCCGAACTCGGTGGTGATTCCCGACTCGGGCGACTTGGTGTACGAGTTCAACATCGAAGTCCGGCCCGAGTTCGACCTGCCGCCGTACAAGAACCTCAAGATCAAAAAGCCGGTCCACACCTTCACCGAAGCGGAAATCGACGCCGAGGCCAAGCGCGTACTCGAGCCTTTCGGCAAAGTGATCGACAAGCCTGAGGGCGCGGCGGTCGAGATGGACGACCAACTCTTGGCGGACGCGGTCATTAAGCGCGGCGACGAGGAGTTGAACACCGTCACCGATGTCCAACTGAAAGTCGAGAAGCGCCTGGCGCTCTCGGACGGCGTGGCCGAGAACTTCGGCGAGACGCTCAAAGGGGCCAAGGTCGGCGAGTCGCGCAAGGTGGACATCACGCTCTCGCAGGACGTGGCCGACGAGGCGATGCGCGGCACGCAGGTGAGCGCGAC
>CAXTPM010000676.1:0-3011 GCA_964245865.1 uncultured Fimbriiglobus sp.
TCACCGACGCCTGGGCCAAGCCGCACGACTCGCAGATGGATGTCGTCCTCGCCCTCTGGCGGCGCGGGCTGATCGCTGCGGCCGGCTAGCGCCCGCTACTCCTCGGCCGGCATGGCGTCGGTGAACGCGCCGGCGCGGTAGAACGCCAGCCGGCGGCGCGCCAGGTGCCCCCGGTCGGCCTGGGCGACCCGCGCCGCCCACGCCACCGCCAGCTCGCGCTCGCCGGCGCGGAACGCCGCCTCGGCCAGCACTTCGTGGAAGGCGCGGACCTCCGGGTCGAGCCGCACGGCGTCCTTGGCGAGCGCTAGCGCCTCGGCCGGCTCGCGGCGGGCGCTCGTGTAAAAGACAGCTAGCCGGGAACGCAGCCACGCCGAGTTCGGGTACTCGGCGAGCAGTCGGCGGAACGGCGCGGCGACGGCGGCACTCACGCGCGCCGCGCGTGCCAGCTCCCCGGCCTCGGCGAACTCGCGCACGGCCTCGCCCAGCCCCGGAGCGTCGCCGGGGACTTGCGCGCGGTACTGGCCCAGCAGCCGCTCGGCGTCGGCGGCGCGGCCCTCGGCGACGGCCTGCCGCGCCGAGAGCAGCGCCACCGAGTGCGGCACGTTCACGTAGGCCGCGCCGTCGATGAAACTGTAGCCGGGCGTGCGCAGGAGGTGCAGCAGGACGTGCCGCTGCGCCGCGGCGGCGACCTCGAACTGTCCGGCGGCGGTCGCGGCACGGCCGACCTGGTTCCAGACGTTCCCCGCGTGGTTCCCCGCGAACGGCGCGGCCCGCGCGCACAGTTGTGCCTCGCGCCACGCCGCCGCGTCGCGCCCGCGCTCTAGCAACTCCTGAATCAGCCGCCCGCGCCACTCGGCCCGGCTCAGGGGCACCAGGTGCGCCAGGTCACCGCAGTCGCGCCCCGCCGGGTCGCCGCCGCGCGCGGCCTCGGCGCCGGCGAGGTGGGCCAGGACCGGGTTCGCCGGGTCGCGCCACCACGCCGCGCGCAGCAGTTCGGCGGCGCCGGCGTGGTCGCCGGCGCGGGAGAGCGCGTCGCCGGCCTCGACCGCGCCCAGGAAGTCCTCGTCGGTGCCGAACACCCAGCCCTTGGCGTTGACCAGGCGCCGCGCGTCCGGCGGCGGCGCGGGGAGTTCGGCCGCGCGCTCGGCCCGCGCCTCGGCAATTCGGCCCGCGCGCTCGAGCAGGGTGGCGCGAGTCCGCGTCGCGTCGCGCCGGTCGGCGGGGCTGGATTCCCCCAGGGCGCCGAGCGCGCCGAGGGCCGCGTCGAGCCGGGCGGGCTTGGCGGCGCCGCCTAGGAGCGCGTCGATCTCGTCGAGGCGACCGGCCGCGCGGGCCGCGGAGCGCTCGCCGCCGGTCGCCTGCCACAAAAGCGCGGCGAAGTCGGCGTCGGGTCCGAACGCCGCCTCGAAGCCCGGAAGCAGGCCGCACTCGGGGGCGAGGTTCGGCTCGCGCGCCAGCCCGAGGGCGAGGTGCCGCCGGGCGCGCGCCGCCTGGCCGCAGTCGATCTCGGCGCGGAGGAGTTGCGCGCGCACCGAGTGGGCCAGGGGGTCGCCGACGCCGACGAGTTCGGAGGCCGCGCGCTCGAACGCCGCCGCCGCGCCGGCCGGGTCGCCGAGCCGCCAGAGGAGGCGCCCGCGGCGCAGTTGGGCCGTCGCCGCGACCGCGGCCCTCGACCCCGGCTCGGCGCGCGGGGGGAGTTCCAGGGCCGCGAGGGCTTCGGGGAACTCCAGGCGGGCCGCGTGGATGTCGGCGAGCACGTTGCGCGGCCCGCCGTCGCGCCGCAGCTTGGCGATTCCCGCCTCGGTCTGCGCGTTCAGCAGAAGCCCCGCCGTCGCCGGGCCGGCGCTGCCGTCCCAACTCCCTGGGTCGGGGCCGGCGCGGAGCAGTTCCCACAGGGGCGTGAGCGCGGCGAGGTTCCGCCCGGCCAGCGTGAGGCGCAAGGCCCGCAGGCCCGGCGCGCTGTTGGCCTCGGCGACGGGGAGTTCGGCGAGCGCGGCCCAGTCGCCGGCGCCCGCGAGCGCGGCCTCGGCGAGCCGGGGCTGGCGCAGACTCTCGGCGAGTGCTTTCATGCGCCCCGGCGCCGACGCCTCGCCGCGCCAGTGGGCCGCGTAGGCGAGGTCGGCGGGGGTGCCGGACTTCGGCGCCGGCGAGTCGGGGGCGAGTTGCCACGCCAACAGCGTCCGGTCGCGGGCCAACTCCGGGAACGGCAGCGCGGCGGACTCCTGCGACAAGAGTGCGAGCGCCCCGGCCCGGTTGGTGGCGAGCAGGAGAGGGACTTCCGCGCGCAGCGCCGCCACGAGTTCGGCGCCGGCGGCGTGTCGCTCGGTTTCGGGCAACTGGTGCTCGTACAGCCGCGCCGCGGCGCGCAGCCCGGCGGGGCCGCGCCGCGCTAGCCGGCCGAGTAGTTGGGGCCGCGCCCCGGCAGGCGTGCGCAGCACCTCGGCCACCAGCGAGCGCACCGGCGGCGGGCTGTCGGCGTAGTCGGCCCGGTCGAGCCGCGCGAGGATGTCTCGGGCGCGCCGCGCCACCTCGGCGTCGGGCGACTCGGCGGCAGCGCGGGCCAGGGCCGCGCGCCCCGCCTCGCCCCGGCGCCACAGCGCCCCCGACGCCGCCTCGCGCTCGGCGTAGACCGGGCTGCCGAGCCGCGCCACCAGCGCGGCGGGCGGGGCCGCGAGCAGGGCGGCGAGCAGCGCGGTGCGAAACATGGCCGGACCCCTCGGGCGCTGGACTGCCAATAGATATGCTAGCACGCCGGCGGGGGGGCGAGCAACAACCTGAGCGGGGGGCGTCAGCCCTCCGAGCGAGTCACCCACTTACAGCAAGTTGTAAGTGGGTGACTCGCTCGGAGGGCTGACGCCCCCCGCTCAGGTCGCAGCCAAAACCGCCGTCCGGCCTAGTTGCCCTTGCGGCGGCGGAGCCAGCGGCCCAGCACCACCGGCAGCCCGAGGCCCGCCAGCGCAAGCGTCGTCGGCTCCGGCACCCCCGGCACCTGCGGGTCGGTCGGCGGCTCG
>CAXTPM010000677.1:0-3001 GCA_964245865.1 uncultured Fimbriiglobus sp.
GATGGTCGCCCCGGCGACCGCCCACTCGTAGGCGAACTGGGCGTCGGCGGGGAGCGTCTGGGCGCGGGCGGGCGCCGGGGCCAGCAGCCCGGCGAGGGCGGCGAGCGCCCCGAAGAGAATCCGGCGGGTCGCGGCAGTCATGGTGCGGTCTCGGGGTGCGGCGGAGCGGGTGAGCGCTAGGGCAGGGCGGTGCCGAGGCGCTGGCGGAAGCGGGCGAGGTCGAGCGTGTCGATGCTGCCGTCGCCGTCGAAGTCGAGCGCGGCGTTGTAGGGCGCCTGTCCCGACGCCGAGCCGAGCGCCTGGCGAAAGCGGGCGAGGTCGAGCGTATCGACGCCGCCGTCGCCGTCCGAGTCGCCGAACAGCCGGCGGATCGCCACCCCGGCACTCGCCGAAGAGTAGTCCGCCGCCATCGCCGCGCCGTTGAGCGTGACCTTGGTCCGGTCGATACTCAGGACGTAACTACCGTCGGCGAGTGAGCCGAAGTCGGTGCCCGCGCCGGAGAAGGTCAGCGTGGCGACCGTTTTTCCGTTGACCAGTTGCGTTGTGAAATCGGCGGTGATCGCGCCGATCGGGGTGCCGGCTGGACTCACCCCCGTGATCGAAAAAGCCCCGGCCGCGATCGCCGCGGCCGAGTCGAAGTTGACCGCGAGCGTGGTCAGGCGCGAGCGCTGCGCGTCGCCGCCGCCGAGGACCAGCCCCTGCACGACCGGGCTCGGGGCGATGGTGAGGTTCGCGTTGGAGATGTCGAAGAAAATGTTGCCGACCGGCTGCACGCGGATGCGCCCTGCGGTGGTGGCGGTGTTGGGGACCGTCACGGCCTCCGAGCCGTCGTTGGGCACCCCGGAGGCCAGCACCACGGGGTAGGTGAAGCCGCCGTCGAGCGAGAGCAGGATGTTCACGGTCGCGGCGCTGATCGGCGCGGCGGTGGTGCCGGCGACGTTCCAGGTGACGGTCTGGGCGCTGAGGCCGTTGACGGTGGTCGCGCTGTTGAACGAGGTCACGGTGAACGCCGAGCCGGTGGCGACGACCTGCACGCTGGTGTCGGCGTCGTTGGTGCCGCCCCCGCCGGAGCGATTGTCGCGCACCGTCACGCGGAAGCGCATCGACGCCGCCGCCGACCAGTTCGCGGTCGGCAGCTTCTCGCCCAGCGGCGTGGTGTTGTTCACCAGGTTGCTCAGGCGGGGGAAGGTGCGCGTCGGGCTGGCGGTGGGGTTGAACACCCGGAACAGCGGGCTGGCGCCGTTGTCGGCCGCGGTGAGGAGTTGCCCCGCGCCGAGGTTGCGCTGCTCCCACGAGTAGGTGAGCGCGTCGCCGTCAGCATCGGCGCCGCTGGCGGTCAGCTCGAAGGGAGTTTGGGCGGGGATGACGTAACTCGGCCCCGCGCTCACGGTGGGTACGGCGTTGCCGGTCGCGGCGCGGACCCCGACGCCGGGGATCGTGTCGTCGAGGTAGGGGACGATTTCCTGGAGCGAGGCGAAGGCGAAGTAGGGGTCGGAGTTGGGCTGGAGGTCGGAGTTCCCGCCCGTAACCCCGGCGTAGGCCATGATGGTGCTGCCGCTCCCCGGCTCGTAGGCGGTGCCCGCGTTGCGGTTGCCGCCCACGGAAGTGGTGTTGAATGTGTGGTTGCCGCCGAACTGGTGGCCCATCTCGTGCGCGACGTAGTCGATGGCGAAGGCGTCGCCGACGGGGTTCGGCAGGCCGGTCACGCCGCCGGCCTTGAGCGACGCCTGGCCGACGCTGCGGATGTACGCCACGCCGCCGCCGCCGGTGCTGAACACATGCCCGATGTCGTAGTTGGCAGACCCAATGATACTGTCGATGACGGTCTGGTTCTGGCCGAGCATCGTGCTGCCGTTGTTGTTCGTGTACGGGTCGGTGCTGGCGTTGGTGTAGACCAGACTCGAATTGTTGGCGACGAGCACCATGCGGACGGCGAGTTCGGTCTCGTAGACGCCGTCCACGCGGTTGACGATGGTGACGATCGCCGCCTGGCCCCCGGCGACGGTGCCCCCGCCGACGGCGGCGGTGTATTCGCCGGTGGCGGCGACGGCGAGGCGGTAGGTGCGCAGCGTGGTGCCGGTGGCCCGCGCGAGGGTCGGGCCACCGGATGTGCCGGGGGTGACATCGGGCGTGGCGGGGGCGACCGGCGCGATCGCCTCCGGCACGGCCGGGGGGATCGTGACCGCGCCGGTTCGCGGGTCGGTCGTCCGGCCCGGCCGGGCGACGACCGCGCCGGTGTCGGCGCCCGAGAAGATCGGGCCGGCGTCTAGCAAAGGCGGGGCCACCTCGGCCGGCATCGCGCGGGGCGCCAGGTCGCGGCCGTAGTAGCTGAGGTGGGTCTCGGCGTCGGCGCGCGAGTAGGGATCGACGTACCACGCGCCGCCGGCGGAGAGCACCTGCGCGTGCAGCCCCTGCGGGGTCTGGTCGAGGCGCAGGGTCGCGGTCGGGTCGTCGATCCCCTGGCCGCGGTAGGTCTTGATGTCGGGGAACTGGGCGGCGAGTTCGGGGGCCATCACCGGCGCATCGACCACGCGGAAGTGCTGCTCGCGGCCGTCGGGGGCGGGGAGGGCAATCACCAGGGCGCCGGCGCCGATGGTCCCCGTGTCGGCCGGCGCGGCGCCCAGCACCGCCCGCATCGCGGGGGCGTCGAGGTCGAACGCGAACGAGTGGCCGACCTGAATGTCGGCGGCGCTGGCGGGCGCCGCCGGCAGGGCCGACCACCCCAGCGCGGGGTTGTCGCGGGCTTCGAGCATCTCGAAGCGCAGGACTACCGGGCGGGGGCGCTTCGCCGCGGGTCGTGCGGCCGTCGTCCGGGCGAACCAACTCATGGCGGTTTCTTACTCGGTCGGGGTCGTGCGGCAGCCGTGGGGGCGGTTATTGTTATCCAGCCGCGCGCCTGGGTCAACGGGGAAATCTGGGGAATCTGCCGCCCGCGCCGGTTGGCCTTGCCGCGCCGGGCCGAGTGTCGCTATCCTGCCCCGTCGGCGGTGGCGGCGCGCGG
>CAXTPM010000678.1:0-2996 GCA_964245865.1 uncultured Fimbriiglobus sp.
ACAGGCTCGCCCCGATACTCGACGAAGTCCATAACAGGCTCTAGCCCTCCCCCTCGGAGGGGGGAGGGAACAAGCGGCCCGACGCAGTTAGTCCGCGCGCCTGCGTGACGAACTCGGCGCGGCCGAGTTCGGCGTAAGTCGCCTCCGACTCCTCCGACGCGATGCGGCGCAACACCGCTTCCTGCGCCGGCCGGGCGAGGCCGAGCGACTGCACCTCGCGCCGCAGCAGTCCGACGCACTCGATGAACGCTAGCGATTCGGCCGGCACCGACGCGGCCAGGCGCTTGCACCAGCGCGCCGCGAGCGTCGGCGAACTGCCGCCGGTGTTGACCGCCACCCGTAGCGGCCCCACACTTTCCGACGCGCCCCAACTCATCGGCGAAGCGTCGGCGTCCGCGCCGTCGGCGCACCAAATATTCCGCGCGTTCGCGGCGAGTACCGCCCGCCGGTTCACCTCGGGGAGCGACCACGCGAACGCCAGGCGCGCCCCGTCCAAGTGATGCGGTGCGAACGGCTCGCGCACCAGCGCGCAGCCCTCGGGGGCGAACTGCGGCGCGGGGTCGATCACCGTCACCGCGGCGCCCTCGCTCACCAGCGTGGGCAGTCGTCGGCGCGCGACCGAGCCGGCGCCGACGACGGCGACCGGCACGCCCCGTAGGTTGAACCACAAGGGCAGCATCGGCACGTACTCGCACGGGGAAGTTCGCATGGCCACGGACGATTTTACCCGCCGGCGCGACCAACTCGCCGCGCGACTCGGCGCCGACGCGCTGGTGGTGTCCAACCCGCTGAACGTGACGTACCTCAGCGGCTTCCTCGGCGAGGCGAGCTACCTGGTGCTCACGCCGTCGAAGGCGGTGCTGGTCAGCGACGCGCGGTTCGAGGAGCAGATTCGCGCGGAAGTCCCGGCCGGGGTCGAGGTCGTCATCCGCCCGCACACGCAGAAACTCGCCGCGGCGGTCGGCGGCGTGCTGGCCTCGCTGGGGGCGAAGTCGACCACCGTGGAGGCGACTCACCTCACGCTCGCCGGGTTCGAGGCACTGAAATTGGCGGCGCCTGGCGTGGGCGCGTGGAAGCCGGAATCGGGGCTAGTCGAGGAACTGCGTGCGACCAAAGACGACGGCGAACTCGCGCAAATCCGGCACGCCGTGGCGGTGGCCGAGGCGGCGTTCGGGCACTTCCAAAAGTTCCTGGCGGCCGGCGCCACCGAGAAAGAGTTGCACGACGCGCTCGACCACCTCATGCGCGGCACCGGCGCACGGGGCAGCGCCTTCCCCCCCATCGTGGCCTTCGCCGAGCGCGGCGCCCTGCCGCACGCCCCGCCGACCGGCAAACCGTTGGCCGGGTCGCCGTGGCTGCTGGTCGATTGGGGCGCCGACTGCCTGTACCACTCGGACCTGACGCGCTGCTTCAGGAACCCGCACTCGCCCGGCGCCGATCTCGCCGGCCCGTCGTTCGAGGAGGTCCACGCGGCCGTGAACGCCGCCCACGAAGCGGCCGTGGCGACGTTGCGCGCGGGCGTGACCGGCCACGAGGTCGATGCGGCGGCGCGCAAAGTGTTGGCCGGCACAAGGCTTGTCAGCGCCCCGCACCTCGACCTCAACGCGCTCTTTACGCACGGCCTGGGCCACGGCATCGGGCTGGAAGTCCACGAGGCGCCGAACTTGCGCACCGACTCGACGGACGTGCTGAAGCCCGGCATGGTCGTGACCATCGAACCCGGCGTCTACATCCCAGGGTGGGGCGGAATCCGCCTCGAAGACGACTACGCGATCACCGAGGGCGGGGCGGTGAAACTCGGCGGGCTGACGCGCGGGGCCGCGTCAATAGACTAGCCCGATGACCGCACCCCGCCCAGCCGAGACCCGCCCCGTGGCAAGCAAGACCGACCCCGTTTCGCCCGCGTTCGACGTGCCGACCGTCGAGCGCCTCGTGGAACTCATGGCCAAGCACGACCTCACCGAAATCAGCCTGAGTGAGGGGGGCCAGCGCATCCGCCTGCGCAAAGGCGGCGCCGCAACCCCCGCCGCGCCGGTGATGCACTACGCCCCGCAACCCGCCGCCGCGCCGACCAGCGCCGCCGTCAGCCCGCCCGCGCCGCCGGCCAGGAAGCTGCACGAGATCAAGTCGGTCATGGTCGGCACGGTGTACCTGAAGCCCAAGCCGGACCAGGACGACTTCGTGAAGGTCGGCAGCGCGCTCAAGCCGAGCACCACGGTGTGTACCATCGAGGCGATGAAAATCTTCAACAAGATCGAGGCCGAGACCACCGGCACCGTCGCGGAAGTCTGCGTGACCAACGGCCAGGGCGTTGACTTCGGCACGGTACTGTTCCGCGTCGATCCCGGCCAATAGGCTCTCGTTCGGTTCGGAACTGGCCACCGACCACTGACCACTAACCACTTCGGATGCCGATGTTTCAGCGCGTGTTGGTGGCGAACCGGGGCGAGATTGCTCTCAGGGTCATTCGGGCCTGCCGGGAGATGGGCGTCGAGGTCGCGGCGGTCTACTCCGAGGCCGACCGCGACGCGCCGTACCTGAAGCTCGCGGATCAAGCCGTGTGCATCGGCCCCGGCCCGGCGGCGGAGAGCTACCTGAAGATTCCCCGCATCATCGCGGCGGCGGAGATTTCCGGCGCCGACGCGATCCACCCCGGCTACGGCTTCCTCAGCGAGAACTCGCGCTTCGCGGCCATCTGCCGCGAGTGCGGCATCGAGTTCATCGGCCCGCCCGAGGCAGCGATGGAGATGGTCGGCAACAAGGACAACGCCAAGCAACTCGCCCGCCGCGCCGGCGTGCCCACCGTACCGGGCAGCGACGGCATCCTCGAAACCGCCGAGGAGGCCGCGTCGTTCGCCGAGCGCGTCGGCTACCCCGTCCTCATCAAGGCGAGCGCCGGCGGCGGGGGGCGCGGGATGCGCGTGGCGCGCGACCCCGAGAGCCTGAAGGTCGGCTTCGGCCAGGCCCAGCAGGAGGCCGAGGCCGCGTTCAAAGAC
>CAXTPM010000679.1:0-1116 GCA_964245865.1 uncultured Fimbriiglobus sp.
AACTCCTGCCATACATCTACGAGAACCCCACGGGCAACGTGCTGCGGTTGGCCACGTTCCAGGCCGTAGGAGAGGCCGACCGGCCCGGCGGATTTACTCCCACCGAGCAGAAACGCAAAGCGCCATCGTTGCTTGTGTACGAGATGGAGCGGACGCAAGACACGGTCAGGCCGTTCTCCGTAGACAACAGCGTCGAACTCGCCCGCTAGTGTCAAGCCCCCGCGTAGCCGTTCGGGTGCGCCGAGTGCCACCGCCACGCGCTCTCGACGATCGGCCGCAGCTCGGCGAACTGCGGCGCCCAGCCGAGTTCGCGGCGAATCTTCGCGGCGCCCGCCACCAGTTGCGGTGGGTCGCCCGCCCGGCGCGGCCCCTCGCGCACACTCACGGGCTTGCCGGCCACCTCCTCGACCGTGCGGACTACCTCGCGCACCGAGTACCCCCGGCCGGTGCCGACGTTGTAATGTCGCGCGTCGTGCGGCTTGAGTTGCTCCAGCGCCAATCGGTGAGCGGTCGCCAAGTCCTCGACGTGGATGTAGTCGCGGATGCAGGTGCCGTCCGGCGTCGGGTAGTCGGTCCCGAAAATGTCGATGTGCGACCGCTTGCCCATCGCCACTTGAATGACGAGCGGAATCAGGTGCGTTTCCGGCGTATGATCTTCGCCCAGCGAGCCGTCGGAGGCGGCGCCGCAGGCGTTGAAGTAGCGTAGCGCCGCGTAGCCGAACTCATACGCCGCCGCGTAGTCGGAGAGCGCGTACTCGAACGCGAGTTTCGTGTTGCCATACGGGTTGATCGGCCGCTGCGGCGTCTCCTCGGTGATCGGAATCACGTCCGGCAGGCCGTAGGTGGCGCAGGTGCTACTAAACACCATGCGTTGGATGTTGTGCCGCCGCAGTGCGTCCAGCAGTTGCAGGCTGGTAATGAGGTTGTTGGTGTAGTATTTCGCCGGGTTGACGACCGACTCCCCGACGGCCGCGTCGGCGGCGAAATGCACCACCGCCTCGACGCGCTTCTCCAACAAGAGTTGGTCGAGCTGCGCAGTGTCCTTGAGGTCCATCACCACCAGCCGCCCCTCGGGCACGGCCTCGCGGTGGCCCACGCCGAGGTGGTCGATGACGG
>CAXTPM010000679.1:1126-2991 GCA_964245865.1 uncultured Fimbriiglobus sp.
GGTCACGTCGTGCCCGTGCGCGAGCAAATCACGCACGGTGTGGCTACCGATGTACCCCGCGCCGCCGGTGACTAGTATGCGCATAAACCTCTCACATCACCGCGCGGAAGTGCAGCCCCGTGGCCTCGGCCACGAACCGCGCCACCTCGTCGGCCTCGTCCTGGTCGGTCGTCCGGTACAGAGTCTCGTCCACCGAGCCGTGGACATCGCCGAGCACGATATTGAAGCGCGTCGGGTGGATAACAAAATAGTAAAACAGAATACCCGGCACCACGCCCATCAGCAGCAAGTATAGGCAGGTGCCGTAGGCGAACATCCCCGCGTCGTGCCCGGCCAGGATGCCGACGTGGGTCGTCTCCTTCCACTCCACTTTTTGGGAGAACGCCGGCACGAACGCGATTTTGAGCGAGCGCGTCATCTGCACCTGCTTTTTGGCGTTGCGCCGCAACTTAAATGTGCCCTGCGTGCCGAGCAGAAACGCCTGCAGCGCAACATGCATTCCGTTGACGAGGCCCATGGTGATGACGTTCATCGCCGAGAACCCGTCCTCGCCCCGGAACGACAGGAAGGCGAGGGCCAAGTTTACCACCTGTAGCCCTGCGAAAATGGCCACGCGGCGCGGCGCCGGCAGCCCCTCGTCCCACCACCCGCTCATCGGCTGGTGCGCGCGGTTGGGCTTCGCGCCGGTGACTAAATCCGCGCCGCAGAAAATACACAAGCTCGCCGAGAGCGGCAACTGCTCGCGGCAGTGCGGGCACGGCTTGGTGCCGGTGCCGGGCAGTCCGTAGGGCAGGCCGTCGTCCTCGTCCTGGGTGCCGACCAAGAGCGGCACCCCGGCGGGCGCGTCCGGCTCGAAGTCCGGCCGCGTGTCGCGCAAGTCCGCCCGCTGCCGCACGCTCACTTTGGCGGGCGCCGGCGCGGCCGCGGCCACCTTCACCTTGGCCCGAGGCGCGGGGACCGCCGTCTCGACCGGCTCCCCGCCGGAGTCCCGCCACTCGCGCGGCGTCTCGGCGTAGTAGCCGCACTCGCCGCAGCGGATTTTGTTGCGCGCGAACCCCGCCGGCCGCACGATCCGGGCGCCGCAGTTCGGGCAGTCGATGCGCTCGGCCACGCGGCACCCGCCTAGTTCGTGATGCCTTTAGTGATGCCCAGGAATACGTCTTCCAGGTCGATCTTCTCTTCCTGGAACGCCTTGAGGCGGAAGCCCGAGGCCAGCAGTCGCTCGGGGATGAAGCTGCCGTCCTCGTGCCCGCCGGCGAGGGTGGCCTTGACGAACGTCTCGTCCTTGTTCACTTCCACCGCGTCGATTTCGCTCATCTGTTCGAGCAGCTTGGCCGCCTCGGCGTTGCGATCCGCCCCGACCGACACCTGATACACGTATTTGCTGCGCACCTGGCGAATGGCGGCATCGACATCGCCGTTGAACAGCAGTTTACCGCGCTCGATGATGCCGATCTTGTTGCAGATGTCGGCGAGTTCGGGCAGAATGTGGCTACTCACCATGATCGTTTTGTTCATACCGCGCAGCTCTTTAATCAGCTCGCGCATCTCGATACGGGCGCGGGGGTCGAGGCCGGACGCGGGTTCGTCGAGCAACAGCACCTGCGGGTCGTGCAGCAGCACGCGCGCCAGCCCCAGGCGCTGCGTCATCCCCCGGCTGAGGCTGGTCACGAGCGCGTCGCGCTTGTAGCCGAGATCGACCAAATCGAGCACCTGATCGACTTTCTTCTTGCGCTCCGGCCCCTTGATGCGGTACGCGGCGGCGAAGAACTCCAAATACTCCGTCACCTTCATGTCGTCGTACACGCCGAAGAAGTCGGGCATATAGCCGATACTGCGGCGGATGTCTTTACTGCTGTTGTAAA
>CAXTPM010000680.1:0-2991 GCA_964245865.1 uncultured Fimbriiglobus sp.
ACCGCTAAACCGCCGGCGCGACCGGACCACCACCCGCCGGGGGCCGAGTTTCCGTGACGCGCCTGGTACTCGTCCACGACTGGCTGACTGGGCTTCGCGGCGGCGAGAAGTGCCTGGAGTCACTCTGCCGCCGCTTCCCGAGTGCGAAACTCTTCACGCTGCTGCACGCCAGGGGGAGCGTGCCGGCGGCAATCGAGCGGCTGCGCCCGCGCGCCAGTTGGCTGAACCGCCTGCCGGGCTGGCCGCGCTACTACCGCTATTTGTTGCCGCTGATGCCACTCGCCGCGCGCTGGCCGATTCCCCCCTGCGACTTAGTGGTGAGTTTCTCGCACTGCGTGGCGAAGGCCGCGCGGGCGCCGGCGGGGGTGCCCCATGTGTGCTACTGCTTCACGCCGATGCGCTACGCCTGGCACCAGGAGTCGGCCTACTTCGGCGGCGGCCGCGGGCTAGTTTCGCGGCTGCGCGCCCTCATTCTGGCCCGCCTGCGCGAGTGGGACCGCTCCACGTCGGATCGCGTCACGCACTTCGTGGCGATCAGCCGCACGGTGCAGGACCTCATCCGCGAGTGCTACGGCTGCGAGAGTGTCGTCATTTGCCCGCCGGTCGAAACCGAGTTTTACACGCCCGACGCCGGTGTAAAGCGGGAGGAGTTTTACCTCGTGGCGTCGGCCCTCGCGCCCTACAAGCGCTTCGAGCAGGCGATTCAGGCGTGCGCGAAACTCGGCCGGCCACTGGTCGTGATCGGCAAGGGCCAGGCCGAGGCCGAGTTGCGCCGCCTCGCCGGGCCGGGCGTGGCGTTCCTCGGCTACCAGTCGGACGAGGTCATCCGCGACCACCTGCGGCGCTGCAAGGCGCTGCTGTTCCCAGGGGAGGAGGACTTCGGCATCGTGCCGGTGGAGGCGATGGCGTGCGGCGCGCCGGTCATCGCACTCGGCAGGGGCGGCGTGGCCGAGACGGTCGTCGGCGTGGGGAGTGGCCGCACCGGGGTGCTGTACGCCGAGCCGACGGTGGACGCCCTCGTCGAAGCGATGCGCGAGTTCGAGTCACTCCCCGCCCCGCTCGACCCGGCCACCGCGAGGCTGCGGGCGCTCGAGTTTTCGCGGAGTCGCTACGAGGCCGAATTGCTCGCGTACCTGGAACGGGTTCTCGGCCGGCCACTCGTTGAGTAGACTGTCACCTATGACGACCACACGCCGAACGCGGGCGCGCGAAGTCGCCCTGCAATTGTTGTTTCAGCGCGACCAGAACGCGGTGCCGGTGCCGCGCGCCGCGATCCAGCGCTTCGCCTTCGACCGTACCGTCGGCGACCGCGACACCAGCAGTTTTGCCCTGGAACTCTACGACGGCGTGCTCAAACACCGCGAGAGCCTGGACCAACTGCTAGGCGCGACCGCCGAGAAGTGGCGCGTCGCGCGCATGATGCCGGTGGACCGCAACGTCCTGCGGCTGGGCGCCTACGAGCTTTTGCACGGCGGCGGCGAGTCGCCGGTGCCGGTGGTACTGAACGAGGCCATCGAGCTGGCACGCCGCTTCGCCACGGCCGACTCGGCTGCGTTCGTGAACGGGATTCTCGACAAGATCGCCAGGACTAGCGCGGAACGGAAGACGGAGAACCCAGGACCGTAGCCCCGCCGCCCGTTTTCACTTCCGCGCTCCGAGTTCTGCCTGTGCCCCGCGGCTCGCCCTTCACCGCCCTGTGCCAGCTCACCGCGTCGCTCAGCCGCCCGGTGGTGGCCGACCTGCACACGCACACGCTGATTAGCGATGGCGACTACACCCCGTCCCAGGTCGTGGCCCTCGCCCGGCAGGCCCGGATGCAAGTGCTGGCCGTCACCGACCACGACGCGCTCGACGCGGTGGCCGACGCCGTGCAGTGTGCCGCCGGCACGGCGCTTTCGATTGTGCCGGGGTTGGAGTGCAGCGCCGAGTTTCACGGCCGCGAGTTGCACGTGCTCGGCTACGGCGTGTCCCTGGACGACGGCGCGTTCAACGCCCACCTGCGCGGCGTGCAAGCCCGGCGGCGCGAGCGCTTCGACTCGGCCCTCTCCGCCCTGCGCTCAAATGGCGCCGCTATTCCCGATGAAGTCGTGGCAGCCGTCACGCGCGGCGCGGTCAGCTTCGGCCGGCGGCACCTCGCAGGCGTCTTGCTGAAGGCCGGCGCGGTGGCCAACCGGCACGAGGCGTTCGCGGTCCACCTCCGGCCGCTGTCGATCCCTCCGATTCACCTGACGGAAGTGGGCGAGTTGATCGGCCGCATCCACGCCGCTGGGGGGGTGGCGTCCCTGGCCCACCCGCCGCGCGAGTTCGGCCGGGCGGAGTTCGCCGAGTTGCAGATGCTGGGGCTGGACGCGGTGGAGGTGCAGTGCCCCTCGACCCAAGGGGAGCGGTCACGCGAGTACGCCAGGCTAGCTAAAGAGTTGGGCCTACTAGCCACCGGCGGCACCGACACGCACGGCCCGCCGCCCGCGTGGGCCGAGAAGCCGCGCACCGTCGGGTCGGTGGGGCTGGCGTTCCCGGATTGGCTCGCGCTGCGCGAGCGGCTGGCAGTCGGCGGCGAGTCGGGGCGCGATTCTGCGCGTTCTGCGACTCCGGGCGGGCCGCACCGCCCGCATCTCGCCGCCCCGCCCTGAAGTCCCCGCGCCCGCCCCGCCGGAGTAGCGCACGCTGTCGCATCGGCCCGCCCCCGCCGGGTTTGGTGCCCGGCGCCGGAGTCGCGTGCGGTATCGAGTTAAGGATTACTCCCCATGAAACGGACGATTCTCGTTGCCCTCCTCGCCCTCGCGGCGTCGGCGGGCTTCCCCGGTGCTTCGCGCGCCCAGTTCTGCACCTCGTGCGCCAACGGCCCGAGCGGCCCGTACATCCCCGCGCCGGTGGCCGGGGGCTTGCACGACTACCCCAAGAACGTGGGGTTCGGCAGCTTCTGCTTCAACCTGTTCGGGCACATCCACGCCCACGGGCCGCTCTACAACTACGGGCCGTACCAGGGCTACT
>CAXTPM010000681.1:0-2983 GCA_964245865.1 uncultured Fimbriiglobus sp.
CGTCGATGGCGTCGAGCTGGCCCGCCCCGGCGGCGCGGTAGGCCACGGCGTGCTCGACGGTTTGGGGCGCCGACGCCTGGAAGTTGTAGTGCTTGCGCAGCGCCGGCCAGCCGTCGGGGCGGCGCAGGAACTCCGGCGTCAGCCCGAGCCGCGCGCCGGGGAGCGCGGCCAGTTGCGAGGTGGTCGTCAGGTTGTTCGCCGACGCGAACGCTTTCGGCACCCCGAGGGCGTAGTTGTTCTCGTAGCCCAAGGGGTCGGTGCAGCCGACGCCGTCGGCCCCGAGCCGGGCGCGCAGCCGGGCGAAGTCGGTCAGGGCGGGGTCGTGGTAGGTCTGGAGTGCCAGCGTGCCGGTGAACTCGGGGTAGCAGTCGATGGCGCCGCCCTTGAGCGCCGCCCACACGACGGGCGTGCCGCCGAGGTCGCGCCTGTGCTCGGCGACCCCGCCGGACTGGCGTACCAGGCGCGCGGCGACTTCGCCCAACAGGATCGACTCGTTGTCGGCCTTCGAGCCGACGCGCGTAGTTTCGGGCGGACTGGCGGCGAGGCTCAGCAGCGCGGCGACGGCGGCGAGAGTTCGGGTCACGCGGCGAGCCTCCGGTGGGCGGCGACGAAGCGCGCGACGGTGGGGGTGGCGGGCGCGCTGCGGAGTTCGGCGAAGCTGCCGACTTGCGCGACTTCGCCGTCGGCCAGCACCACCGCGCGGCCCGCCAGGTGCTCGGCTTCGCCGAGGTCGTGCGTCACGAGCACCACGGTCTTGGGCGACTGTTTCAGGATTCGCGCGAGGTCGTCCTGGAGGTCGGCCCTCACGACGGGGTCGAGCGCGCCCATCGGCTCGTCCAGGAGCAGAATGGGCGGGTCGAGCAGGAGTGCGCGCATAATGCCGACGCGCTGGCGCTGCCCGCCGGAGAGTTCGCCGGGGTAGCGGGCCAGGAGTTCCAGCGGCAGCCGGGTGAGTTCGGCGAGTTCGCCCAGTCGCGGGGCCAACTCGCGCCGGGTGCGGCCGAGGTGCTCGGCCAAGAGCGTCACGTTTTGGCCGGCGGTGAGGTGCGGGAACAGCCCGCCGTCCTGCACCACGTAGCCGGTGCGGTGGCGGAACTGCCGGGCGTTGACGGGCGTTAACGGTTGGCCGCCAATCAGGACCGCGCCGCCGGGCCGGGGCGTCAGGAGGCCGAGGATGAGGCGCAGCAGCGTCGATTTGCCGCAGCCGCTGGGGCCGAGCAGCGCGGTGACTTCGCCGGCGGCGAGTGTGAGGGTGGTGGGCTTGAGCGTGAGGGCGCCGCCGTAGCCGAAGCTGACGTTTTCGAGGCGGACTTCGGGGGGCGCCATCAGTTGATGCCGGGGATGGTTTGGGGCGTCTTGCGCTGGATGAAGTCGTAGGCCTGGGCGGATCGGGCGCGCCAGACGCCGTCGGGGTCGCGGCCGTAGACGGCCTCGATGTAGGTCGCGCCGCGACCGCCGCCGAGTTGCGGCGACTCGACCTGCCCGACGAACCCCATTTTGACCGTGCCGTCCGGCAGGTACACAACCTGGTCGCGGTCGAAGGCGGTAAAGTGGAACTGCACCTGGTACTGCCGGGTAATGTCGATGAGGAAGGCGCGGAACTGCGGCTTGGTGCGGCCCCGGAACTGAAACCCCTCGGACACCTCGGCGGCGGCGCGGTCCCAGTCGCGGGCGTTCGCCGCCGCCTCGATGCGCCTCACGCTCTTGACCGCCGCCTCGCGGGGGCTATCGACTAGGCGGTCGCACAGCGCGAGCAGGGCGAGAGCCAGTGCGAACACCGCGAAAGCAATCAGCGTGGGCCGGGTGCGCGCCCGCAGCCAGACGAACCCCGCGACCCCGGCGAGGATGGCCGCGACCAGGTAGATGCCCGTGCTCGGGTCACTGAGCAGTGTCGGCACGGCTAGCGCTTCACGAGTTCGGCGCCGTACACGGCCGAGTCGCCGAGTTGTTCTTCGATGCGCAAGAGCTGATTGTACTTGGCGATGCGGTCGGTGCGGCAGGCGCTGCCCGTTTTGATCTGGCCGCAGTTGGTGGCGACCGCCAAGTCGGCAATCGCGGTGTCCTCGGTCTCGCCGCTGCGGTGGCTCAGGATAGCCGTGAAGCCGCTGCGCATCGCGGTCTGCACCGCCTCGAAGGTCTCGGTGAGGGTGCCGATCTGGTTGACCTTCACCAAGATACTGTTGCCGCACTTCTCGGCGATGCCGCGCTTCAGGCGAGTGGTGTTGGTGACGAAGAGGTCGTCGCCCACCAGTTGCACTTTGCCGCCGAGTTTCGCGGTCAGCTTGCGCCAGCCGTCCCAGTCGTCTTCGGCGAGGCCATCCTCGATGCTCACGATGGGGTACTTGGCGCACAAGCCGGCCCACAGGTCGATCATTTCGTCACTCGAAATGACGCGATCCGGTGCACTCTTGAAGAAGCAGTAGCCCTCCTTGCCCTTGTGCTTGGCCTCCTCGTACAGCTCCGTACACGCCGGATCGAGCGCGAAGCTGATGTCGGTGCCGAGCTTGTAGCCCGCTTTTTCGATGGCGACCGAGATGGTGGCGAGGGCTTCGTCCGCGCTCGCAATGTTGGGGGCGAACCCCCCCTCGTCGCCCACACTGGTGCTGAGGTGCCGGTCGTGGAGCACTTTTTTGAGGCTGTGGAAGACCTCGGCGCCCATCCGCAGCGCCTCGCGGAAGCTAGGTGCCCCATGCGGGACGACCATGAACTCTTGGAAGTCGATGGTGTTGTCGGCGTGCTTGCCGCCGTTCATGATGTTCATCAGCGGCACCGGCAGGACCGTGGCGTTGACGCCGCCGAGGTACTTGTACAGCGGCAGGTTGGCCACGGCGGACGCGGCCGAGGCGGCGGCGAGACTCACTCCGAGGATAGCGTTGGCGCCGAGTTTCGACTTGTTGGGCGTGCCGTCGAGGTCGCGCATGGCCCGGTCGATGCCGGCCTGGTCGAAGATGTCAAAACCCGCCAGAGTCGGGGCGATCACGTC
>CAXTPM010000682.1:0-2972 GCA_964245865.1 uncultured Fimbriiglobus sp.
AGGTGCCGCTTCCGCCCGGCGACCTTTTTTCCCCCCGTCGTACCCCTTCGGCCCGCCGGCCTCCGTGGTCTTCACGCTCTGGCTGTCGATGATCCCGGCACTCGGCGTCGGATCCCGGCCCGCCGTCCCCCGGACCTGGGACCGCAGGGCGGCATGCACCCGCTCCCAGGTGCCGTCGTCCCGCCAGGTGTAGAAGTAGTACGAGACGGTCTTCCACGGCGGGAAGTCGTGCGGCAGCATCCGCCACGTGCACCCGGCCCTCGCCAGGTACAGGCAGGCATTCACGACCTCCCGCAGTTCGTACGTGCGGGGCCGGCCGGGCCGGCCGGGGGGGCGGTCGCCGCCGGGGAACAGGTGGCTGACGTTGTCCCACTGGAGGGCGGTCAGGTCGCTCGGGTACCGCTGCCGTTGCGTGCTCATCCCGCCAGGGTAGGCACCGACCCGGCCGGCAGGAACGGCCAATTTCTAGACGGCCAGTTACACCGCCGCCCGGCGAGGGACCTGTTCCCAAATGGTGGTCGTTCGGAGACCGCCTTCCGGGCCGAGCAGACGGCTGACCCGCGACGAGCCTCGCCGTCACGACGTGGCCGCGCCGGACCCGGCTGACGCAGTGGCACGCCGGCGATGCCGCAGGAGGACCGGGGGGTTTGTTTGGGGCACGCCTTGAGACCGGCGTGGTCTCGAACACGGCGATCTAGGTGCCACCAATGGTAGGCCCGCTCCTAGCCGGCGGGCAGCCTGATCTGGCCCCGATTTTAGGTCCACGTGGTGCGGGAGTTTCGGTTACTCTTTGCGTGCCGGCGGGCAAGCCGAGCCGACTCGCGCGCCGCTCCTCGCGAACACCGCCGGGGCCACGTACCCCGGCGAGCCGTGCGGGCGTTCCTCGTTGTACGCCCGCCGCCACAGGCCCAACAGCACCTCCGCCTCCTTCAGACTGGCGAACGACTCGGCGCTGGGCAGTTCGTCCCGCAGGCGGCCGTTGAACGACCCGATGTACGCGTTCCCCCACGGGCGACCCGGCGCGGTGTACAACGTGCCGGCCCCCGACCGGGCCGGCCACGCCCGCGCCTCCTTGGCGACGAACTCGGGGCCGTTGTCGCTCCGCAGGTGGCCCGGCATCCCCCGCACCTTCGCCACCCCCGCCGGGGCCGCGACCACGCCGGTCGCCGTCGGGTTCCGGGCCACGATCAGGGCCACGCACTCCCGCGTGAACTCGCCCGCCACCGGCAGCACCTTCAGCGGCCGACCGTCGGCCGTCCGGTCGAACACGAAGTCGTAGCTCCACGCCTCGTTCGCCCGCGTGGCCCGACGCCGCGTGCAGCCGTTGCCGGCCTGCCCGAGCCGGCGCCTCTTCTTCGCCCTCGTGGGGATTTTCAGGCCTTCGAGCCGCCGCAGCCGCCGCGCCCGCCTGACGTTCGCCGGCCGACCTTCTGCCCGGAGGAGGGCCGCGACCCGCCGGTAGCCGTAGCGGGGGTGCTCCCCCGCCAACTCCCGCGGCCGCTTCACCGAGCCCGGCTGTCGGGCCGCGAGCGCCGGGGCGTAACGCACCACCGAGCGGCGCACGCCGAGGGCCTTACAGACGCGACGCCGCGGGAGGTCCAACGCCTGGCACGGCCGTCCGACGACCTCCCGGCGTCGCGCCGGGCTGGTCGGTTCCCCCGGCCGGCCTCCCTGAGGGTCTTGTTGTCCGGGCTCAACTCGGCGACGAGTTGCTCGAGCCGCTCGTTCTCCCTCTCGAGTCCCTTGGGCCGCCGGACCTCGCCGGCCTTCATGCCGCCGTACCGGCCCTTCCCACGGCGGTAGCTCGTGGCGGCGACGCCGAGCGTGCGGCACACGCCCTCGACCGTTTCGCCCCCGGCCTGACCGGCCTCGACCTCGCGGAGCAGCTTGGCGACCCGCTCCGGGCTGTACGTCTTCGTCTCCACGGGTTCGTCCTTTCTCGGCCCCAACGGCCAACTGGGACTCCCTCACCACACGGACCTACCATCGGGGAGCGGGCCAGCTCGACTACCCAGGCGACCACACGGCACGGGTGATTCGGGAGGGGGAATTGAGCGAGGCGAAGTTCCGGGCGGAAGGCGGCATGGGCGTCGAGTCCACCGCGGTCGAGCCGCTGGCGACGTGACGACGGCCGTCAGCCCGCCGAGGCGACCGCGACGCCGCCCACCGCCGCCAGCGACTCGAACGCCGGCCGGGCGAAGTAGTACCCCTGGTGCAGCCCGACCCCCAGGTCCAAGAGCGCGCCCGCCTCGCCCGCCGTCTCCACCCCCTCGGCGACCGGGGTGATCCCCAGGTCGCGGCACACCCGCAAGACGCCGCCGACGATGGCCCGGCGCCGGCGGTCCCGGTCGATGCCCCGGACGAGCGCCATGTCGATCTTGAGGATGTCCGGCAGGAAGTCGGCGAGCAGCGCCAGGCCGGCGTACCCGGCCCCGAAGTCGTCGATGGCGGTGAGCAGGCCCTGGGACTTGTAGTAGTCGATGATCCGCCGGACGTGGCCGGGGTCCTCGACCCGCTCGCACTCGCTCAGCTCGAAGATGACGCGGCGGAGCGGGAACCCGTACCGCCCCGCCGCCGCGACGGTGGTGCGGATGCAGTGCTCGGGCTGGTAGACGGCGTTGGGCATGAAGTTGATGCTGAGCGCCGACGCCACCCCGAGGCGGGCGGCCAGGCGGATGGCGCAGGTGCGGGTCTCCTGGTCGAAGAGGTAGCGGTTGGCCGGCGTGACGCGGGCGAGGACGGACGCGGCCGACTCGCCGCCGGGGCCGCGGACCAGCGCCTCCTGGGCGAACACGGCCCCGGTGGCCGCGTACACGATCGGCTGGAACGCCATCGTGATGCCGAAGCCCAGGGGGCCGCCGGCGCAGGCGCGGCAGCCGGGCGGGGGCGTGTCGTCGAGTTCGATCGCGGCCATGCGGCCCCCCTGGAAATGACCGGCCGCGCGGGCGGCCCCGGCCGGATTCTAGTGCGCC
>CAXTPM010000683.1:0-1172 GCA_964245865.1 uncultured Fimbriiglobus sp.
CTGGTCGGCCTCGACGTGGAAGTTGCCCCTCAACTGGGCGTGGATGACGCGGCCGCCGTCGAGGGCCAGGCCGATGTGGCCGGCGCCGCCGGTCCAGTGCAGGATGTCGCCGGTGTCGATGGCGGGCATGTGAACTCCGGGGGGGGTGGGTCCGGTACCCTAGAACACGCCCCCGCGCCGGGCCGCCACTCCCCGCTTGACCCGAGCGCGCCCCGGCAAGGCCACCCCGGCCACGCGGCCCTACTTCGCCCGCGCGTACCGATGCGCCGCGGCGGGGGCGGCGGTCGCGGAGGCGGGGACGGGTTCCAGCGTGAGCCGGTCGCCGCGCAGGAGGTAGATGTACTCTTCCGCCCTGTCCCGCCCGTACACGTCGATCACGACCCGGTTGCGGGCGAGCACCCAGTACCGGCCGTCGCGTTCCCGGTTCCGGTCGTCCACCAGGACGGTGCCGTCCCGGCGGAACTCCACGGTCCCGTAGGACTCGATTTCGTCCCGCCACCGGCCGAGCAGTTCGGGGGGCGGGGGCAGCGCCGGCTCGGGCTCGCCCTGGCAGCCGCAAGCGGCGAGGGCCAGGGCGCAGGTCAGGAGCAGGGTTCTTGCGGTCACGTCCGTTCTCCTCGGGGAATATGCGCGCCGAAGTTGGCGGCGGCGCACTCTGCCGGCGCGCGGGCATGGCGGCAACGGGATCGAGCGGATTCGCTAGGATTTGTGGGAGTTGCTCGCCGCGCTCCGCTGTGAAAGCGCGCGCCGCAGAGGGCGACATGTCGGGGCGCAACCAGGTGTCCGGTTAGCGTCCCTGTTCGGACCGGCGGGCTCTGCTTTCGGCGTACCGTTCGGCGGCGTCCTTCACGCGGCCCTCGACCTCCAGGCGGTCGCCCACGGGGTTTTCGCTGATTCTTTTCGACCAGACTTTTTCCTTCGCGTCGTAGCTCAGGCCGCGCTTGACGGTCTGGCCGAACGCGCGCTCCTCTCGCACCACGTCGAGCACCTCGGCGGGCGGCTTGCCCTCGGGCAGGTCGAACTTGACCCCCAGCCTCTGGCCGTGATCGACCATCGAAATGCTCGCTCCGCCGGCGAAGTGGTAGCCCAGAACCGTGCGGGACTTGCGCTCCGGCCCGCGCTGCGGGGCGGCCGGTTCCGGCTCGGGGGCAACGGCGGGCGCGGCGGGTTCC
>CAXTPM010000683.1:1182-2967 GCA_964245865.1 uncultured Fimbriiglobus sp.
TCGAACGAGGCCGTGTCGAAGCTCGTGTCGTCGGCGCCGAAGGACTCCCGCGTGCTCGCGTGGAAGTAGACCGCTGCGGGGGCGACGGGTGCAGCCTGAGCTTGTGCGGCCTCGGCGGCCTGCTGTTCGATGAACTCCTGGACGGGTTTTCTGCTTTTGCGGGGCATGGCTGCGACTCCTGGCTGGCTGTTAGCTCGGCCAGGGGTACCCCACATGCTGGGGCATGTCAATCGCCGGCTTCGCCCTTGCGGGGGCGGCCGGGGCTGGCCTTCGGGGGCGCCTCGTCGCAGAAGCTGAACGGCAGCAGTTGGCGGAGCGCCCGGCTGGAATGAGTGCGGCGCCCGCCCGCCCGGCTCTTCAGGACGTACCGGCCGAGGGGGTCGTCGGTCGAAATCGCCTGCAAGACGCACGGCCCGCCGGTCTCGGGGTGCGCAATGGCGAAGCCCGCCTCGCGGAGCCGGGCGGCGACGGCCTTCGCCGTCCCCTGCTTCTGCTCGTAAGTCTCGTCGCCGAGCGCCATGAGATCGACGTTGAGCCGGAGGCCCCACGCCGTCCGGTACAGCATCCGGGCGCGGGCGGCAGCGGCAGCGAGGAGGTCGATCGAGGCGGCCTCGGCGGGGAACGCAACGGTGTCCGCGAGCCTGAGCAGTCCGAGTTCCGTTTCTTTAATTGTCTGGTCGGTCACCTGCCGGACTTCGTCGGGCGGGAGATTGGTCGGGCAGTCGGGGCCCGGCATGTTCACCGCCACCTCCCAGTACACCCCCCTCGCCAGCTCCGCTGCGGACCGCTCGAGGGCGGAATTCCGCGCTGGGTCGTTAAAGAACCCGCTCGTGTCCTGCGAGTAATCGAAACGGACGGTTACGGACGGAACGGTCCGTTCGGACTGCGAAAGCACGCCCCTCGGCTCGGCAGCCTTCCCGGCGCCGCCCTCGGCCCGCCCCTTTTTCGCACGCGCCGAACTGGTTCGCACGATTCCCGCCTCCCTTGACTTCAGCGATTCCCGGATTCCGTCCGGATTTTCCGCGCCTCGCGCTTGACCCCTCGCGGGTGGACGCGATAAAGTGCGGCAGCCTTGTTAATTGTTTTACAAGGCAGCCCACACGGCGGGTGGCCACCGGCCACGCTGCCCATCATACGCCATCCAGTGAGGCTTTTGAACCATGCAATTCGCCGAGAACGGCGTGCGCGGCGCCGCGCCCCTGCTGCCGCCCCCCTGCCGGACCCCTCCCCCGCCGGTCGATATCCCCGTCGAGCGGCCCCGCACCCTCTACGACCGCCGGATGCCCCGCGACATCGCCGCCCTAAAGGCGTCGATCCTGACGCGGGGCATCCAGACCCCTATCGTCCTGAGCGGCCGCGACAACACCCTCGCCGGGAACGGGCGCCTCCGGGCGGCCCGCGAGCTGGGCATGGAAACGATCCCGGCGGTGGTCCTCGACTGGATCGAAACCGACGCCGACGAAATCCGCTACGTCCGCGCGGGCGACGTGCAGTCGAATCGGCACTGGCTCGATGACGCCTTCCTGCTGTTCGAGCACCAGGAGCGCACCGGCAGCACCTGGCAGGACACGGGCGGCGCGTTCTCGGTCCCGCCGGCGACGGTCTCGCGGTACGCCGCCGCCTGCCGCCAGCCCGCCCGTGTGCTCGACGCGATCCGCGCGGGCGACCTGACGCTCACGCAGATGATGGAGCTGAAGGACATCGACCCCGAGTCGCGCAAGCTCGAAGTGCTAGCCCAGGCGGTCGCCCAGCGGCTGAAGCCCGCCGACATCCGCGCGCTGGTGC
>CAXTPM010000684.1:0-2966 GCA_964245865.1 uncultured Fimbriiglobus sp.
CGCACCGAGGCCTGGGAGGAGGCCGGCCTCACCGGCACGCTCTCGGCGGAACCCGTCGGCGAGTACGGCTACGACAAGTTCGGCCAGGCTTACACCGTCAGCGTGTTCCTGATGACCGCCGCCGCCGAAGCCGCCGAGTGGCCGGAGATGCGCGAGCGCACGCGGCAGTGGCTCCCATTTGGGGAAGCGGCGCGGCGCGTCGGCGAGCCGGGGCTGCGGCGGATTCTCGAAAACCTCAGCGGGGTGCCGGCGTGCGGGTCGGGATGAAGGCTCCCCGCGCCAGGCAACCTCGACCTGGGGAACGGATTACGCACAGACGACACGACTTAGCATTGCTCCCGCGGCTACGTGTCGAAGCCCATTCCGAGGCACTCGCCGCCGCGAAAATCGACCCGCCACCACAGATCCGGCTCCCCGCCGATCAGGTCGATGAGACACGACACCTCCTGACGGCGCCAGTCCAGCGAGAATCCGAGCGTGCCGACTTCGAGGGCGGCGATTTCCTCGGCCCACCGGGGGTGAGTGAACTGGCCGCCCGCGCGGGCTGCGGCCAGAGAGCGGGCGAACGCCGCGCCGCCCTCGCCCAAGAACGCGCGGGCGTAGTCCAGCAGCGCGGGGTCGGGGTAGGTGGCCCGCGAGTACGCGAAGGCCAGGCTGTAGCCCGCGTACTCGCCGAGCCACGCCTCCTCCGGCTCGGACCACGCCAGCGTCCCGAACGTCGCGTCCTCGACGCTCGCGGCCGGCTCGGGGCCGCGCGGCCCGACTAGCCACTGCCACCAACTCATCGGCACTCCAACTGACGGGGCGCCCACCGTGACAGCGGCCGTGACCGGGGACTTAGAGCATTGACGGGCTGGGGTCGTCGAACTCGGCGTTCATGATCCCGTCTCGGAGTCGGTTCGGACCCTGCTCTTGCAGTTCCTCGGGCGCGAAGATCAGGAGCGTCAGGATGTCGGCCTGAGTTCGCTCGGGCAGTTGGTCGAGGTACGGCTCGACGAGGTCGTACCGCTTCTCACGCGGCATCCCCGCGAACCGCGGATCGACCACGCGCACGCGGATCGCCGCGATATTATATCGGTACGCATCGACCCGCTCGAAGCCGGCAGCCCGGAGCGCGTCCTCGACGCGGCGGGTTTCGTCGGTGCGCTTGGCCTCCCAGGCGGGGGCGGCAGTCGTGGTCATGGCAGTTGGCCCTCCACCCAATCGTATACCATCTTCGCCGTCCTCAGCAAGCCGGTCGTTTCGCTCAGGTCGAGGCGACCGGTTTCGTACCGCAGTGCCGTGTCCCAGCCGAAGCGCGCCAGCCGCCTTGCAATTTCCCGAGGCAACTCTACTTCGCGCTTCCGCAGGAGTTCCGCCAGGACATCGAATTGGTGCATCCGCTTCCCGGCAGTGATGGTGGCCAAGACCTGCGCCTGTTCCGCTTGGGGCGTCGTGCGGAGGATCAAGGCTTTTAAGGAACACTCGATCGTGTAGCCCCCGATGTACTGGGCCAGTAGTGTCAAGTCGATGCGGGCCAGAGTCTCGGCCTCGGTCAAGCGTTGGGCGGCGACTCGCTGGAAATCTCGGCTCGTGGCGGGCGGCATCGGCGGCTCCTCGTGGCGCTCCGGCGTCTACCCGTAGAATCCCTACCCGGCACACTTTCCCCGCTACCGCCCCGCGAACGCCGCCGCCGGCTCGCCCTTGGCCACCACCACCACGCCCCCCTCGCTGACGTGGAAGCCCCGGCGGCGGTCGAGGTCGGGGTCGTGCCCCAGGCTCGTGCCGCTGGGCAGATGCACGTCCTTGTCGATGATGCAGCGCCGCAGCCGGCAGTGCCGGCCGACCGACACGCCGTCCATGAGGATCGCGTCCTCGACCACCGCGTAGCTGTTGACGCGCACGCCAGGACTCAGCACGCTGCGTCGAACCGTGCCGCCGGAGATGATGCAGCCGGCCGAGACGACGCTGTCGGTCGCCTCGCCGCGCCGCACCGTTCCCGCCTCGCCCGGTTCGCCGAAAACGAACTTCGCGGGGGGCGCCTGGATGGGGGTCGTGCGGATCGGCCAGTCGAGGTCGTAGAGGTTCAGCGTCGGCTCGATCGCAATAAGGTCCATCGTCGCCTGGTAGTAGGCGTCGATCGTGCCCACGTCGCGCCAGTAGGGGCGCGCCTTGCGGTTCAAGTCCTTGAAGCGGTACGCGAGGATGTCGTCGCCGCCGGCGAGCATGCGCGGGATGATGTCCTTGCCGAAGTCGTGCGTCGAGTCGGCCCGCGCAGCGTCCTCGCAGAGCCGCTCGAACAGCAGGCGCGTCGAGAAGACGTAGATGCCCATCGACCCCAGCGCGTGCGCGGGGTCGTCGGGGAGGCCCGACGCGCTCGGCGGCTTCTCGGCGAAGGCCGTGACGCGGCCCCGCGCGTCGGTGCTCAGGATGCCGAACTGATCGACTTCGCCCAGGGGAACGGGGATCGCGCCGATGGTCAGGCCCGCCCCGGCGGCGCGGTGGGCGCGCACCATGTCGCCGTAGTCCATCTTGTAGATGTGGTCCCCGGCGAGCACCACGATGTCATCCGAGATGTCTTTTTCGAGGCTGTAGATGTTCTGGTACAGGGCGTCGGCGGTGCCGCGGTACCAGTTCTCGTCGATGCGCTGCTGCGGCGGCAGGACTTCGATGCCTTCCCGAAGCTCGGGCGCCAAGAACCCCCAGCCCTGGCGGATGTGGCGGTGCAGGCTACGCGACTTGAACTGCGTCAGCACCATCACCCGGCGCAGCCCCGAGTTCACGCAGTTTGAGAGCGTGAAGTCGATGATGCGGTAGAGCTTCTTGTTGCCGCCGCCGTGATGCTTCGCGGTGATCACGATGTACTTCATCCCCGAATCCTTGGCAAGCTGCGCGATCTTGTCGGCATCGAACTGCGTGGGGTTGAACTGCGGGGCGAGCGCGGCGTACTCCGCGACCGGGATCTTCTCGGAGTTCATGATCCATTC
>CAXTPM010000685.1:0-2961 GCA_964245865.1 uncultured Fimbriiglobus sp.
GGAGTCCGAGATGAACCGCCCCTTCCTGAATGCCGCTCTCGTTGCCGCTCTTGCTACCGGGGCCGCGTCCGCCGGCCCGCCCGCCCGCGGTGCCCCGAGCAGCCTGGCGGAGAAAGTGATTGCCTACGCCGCCGCCCACGAGGGCCAGCGGGTCGGGGGCGGGCAGTGCACCGACCTGGTGAACGCCGCCCTGGCCGCCGCCGGGGCGAGGCAGATCCAGATCGTGCAGACGGCCCCGACCCTGGTCGCGGCCGGGTACCCGGCCCAGACGTACCGGTGGGGCGCCCAAATCCCGCTGGTGACCGCCGAGGCGAAGCACGCCCTGCCCGGCATGGTCCTGCAGTTCGAGGACTGCACGTTCCGGAAGCCGGACGGGACGCAGACGTGGTCGATGCCGCACCACACGGCGATCGTGAAGTCGGCCAGCGGGTCGGTCGTCACCCTGCTCCAGCAGAACGCGCCGGCCGGCGGGCCGGTGTCCGAGACGACGCTCGACCTGCGGTGGCTGCAGCGCACCACGGCGGACGGGAAGAAGGCTCTGCTGACGGCGTACATCCCGCAGGCGAAGTGACCCCCGACGCGATCGCCCCCAAGTCCCACCCGCGCCGGCTGCGCGACGAGTCGGCCGCGCGGGGTCAATCCTTGTGGACGATGGTCTCGCGCAGAGACCCCACCGGGATGCCGAGCAGCGTTATGCGGCCGACGTTGTCGATGGTCCTGCCGTCGGGCATCGTCTCCAGCGTCTGATGCACGACCAGCGGACCCTTGTACCGGTAGCGCAGGAAGCGGCGGTTGCCCTCGGCGTGCCCGGTGACGAGGCCCGCGGCGTCGGTCAGCGTCGCGGTAAACTGCCCCGGCCCGGCGGGAGTCATGACCCACGTCCGGTTCAGCGGCGGCCTGCCCTGAATCGCGACGGTCTGGTCGAGTTGGAACGCGCCGTCCCCGCGCGCGAAGCCGTAGCTCTCCACGTGAAACGGCCGCGGCCTGCCGAGCAGCAGCCGCAGGGTGCCGTTGCCCTCGCTGCGGCCGGCGAACCCCTCGCCCACGTTGGACGCGGCGGGCGGCCCTTGCGCACGCAGAGAGTTGCCACCCACCAAGGCGGCGAGAGCAACAACAAGGAGCCGGTTGGACTTCACGGGACACACCCAGGGGTAGTGAGGCTAGCTCGCATTCACCGGCTTACAACCTGCTGACTCACGGGCATCAGTTTTCGTACGCTCTCCCCCTTCCCTGATCCCCCCCGCTGAAGGCATCTAGTCACAAACCTAGTCACACGCCGCCAAGCGCCCCTAGTTCCAAGAACGAGTAAGCCCCCATAACTCTTGTGGTTATGGGGGCTTGCGTCGAGTGAAGCCGGTGGGGGTCGAACCCACGACCCGCGGATTAAAAGTCCGCTGCTCTACCAGCTGAGCTACGGCTTCAGTGCTGTTAATCTAGCGCATTACCCCCCGGCGTCAAGCCCGGCTCACCCTGGGACACGCGCGAAGCGCAGTTTGCCGCTGCGGGCGCGCGGGTTGTCGAGCTTCTCGGCCTCGGTCGGGCGCCCCGCGTTCCCGGACACCTCGGCGTACACCCCGGCTCGCACCCCGTCGCGGAATGCCGCCTTCACCAGCCGGTCCTCGCCGCTGTGGAAGCTGAGGATGACTAGGCGCCCGCCGGGGTTCAGGAGGTGCGGCGCCACGCGCAGAAGCTGCGTCAGGTTCGCCAGCTCCCGGTTCACCGCGATGCGCAGCGCCTGGAACACGCGCGTGGCCGGCAGCAGGCGCTGCTTGCGCGCCGGGGGCCGGCCGGGGCCGCGCAGGACATCCACCGGCGCCGCGCGCTCGACTAGCTCGGTCAGTTGCAGCGTCCGCTCCAGCGGACTCGACTGCCGCTCGTGCGCGATCACCGCCGCGATGATTTCCGCACTCGGCTCGTCGCCGTAGTCGCGGAACAGCGCCGCCAACTCGTCTTCCGAGAGCGTGGCCAACAGCGTCGCGGCCGTCTTGCCGCGCGTCGGGTCCATGCGCATGTCCAGCGGCCCGTCGCGCAGGAACGAGAACCCCCGCTCGCGGTCGTCGAGTTGCATGCTCGACACGCCCAAGTCGGCGAAGATCGCGTCAACGCCGGCGAGTCCCTCGGCCGCGATGACCGACGCGAGGCCCGCGAAGTTGGCGTGGTGCAGGGCGAAGTTCCCGCCGAGCGGCGAGAGCAGTTGCCGGGCGGGGTCGAGGTTGGCGCCGTCGAGGTCGAGCGCGATCAACTTGCCCGCCGGGCCGACGGCTTCGAGTATTAATCGACTGTGCCCGGCGAACCCGAGCGTGCAATCGACCGCCGTCTCGCCGGGTTTGAGCGCGAGCGCGGCCAGGCACTCGGCCGGCATCACGGGGCGGTGCTCGCCGGGGCGCGTCGAGCGCGGCTTCTTGCGCACGCGCTTGAACGGCCGCTTGCGCTTCTTCGGGGCGTCGTCGGCTGGCTCCATAGTCGTAGTGTAGCCGGCGGCGGACGATTCGACTCACGCGGGGACTCTCGATGCCGATTTGGGAAGCGATACTGTTGGGCGTGATCCAGGGCGCGACCGAGTTCCTGCCGGTCTCCTCGACCGCGCACCTCGTGGTCGCCCGGCAAGCGCTCGGCCACGAGCACGCCAACGACGCGTTCACCACCGTGGTGCAACTCGGCACCCTCGTCGCGGTGTTCGCCTACTTCCGCGCCGACCTGTGGCGGATGCTGCGCAGCCTCGGCGACGACATCGCCAGCCGCAAGGTCGCCTCGACGCCCGACTCGCGCGTCGGGTGGCTGATCGTCGCGGCCACGGTGCCGGTGGTGGTGGTCGGCTTCACCCTGCAGAAGCGCATCAAGCTGAACTTCTACAACCTCCCCACCATGGGCGTGGTCGCCATCGTCTTCGCGCTCTTGATGCTCGCGGCCGATACCCTGGCGAGGCGCTGGCGCCGCCCCGACCTGCACGCCGACCCCGCG
>CAXTPM010000686.1:0-2961 GCA_964245865.1 uncultured Fimbriiglobus sp.
TACAAAAACCCCCTCGCCCCGCCGCCCCGTCTCCGGTACAATACCCACCAGCCCGCCACCGCTTTGTTCGTCCCTTTTCGCGTCTCCCCCGCCGAAGGGTTCCGCATGCGCCTTCTGGTTCTCGCCGCCGCCCTGGCGTCCACTGTGTCCGCCGCCCGCGCCGACGCGCCGAAGTTCTCGGCGGCGGATGTCCAGTTCTACGAGAGTGAAGTCAAGCCGCTCTTGGCCGCGTCGTGCCTGAAGTGCCACGGCGCCGACCCCAAGAAGATCAAAGGCGGCTTCAACCTCACCAGCCGCGCGACGACCCTCAGCGGCGGCGACACCGGCCCGGCGGTGCTCCTCGACAAGAAGCCCGAGTCGCTCTTACTCAAAGCGGTCCACTACAAGAACGACGACACGCAGTACAACATGCCGCCCAGCGGCAAGCTGCCAGACGCCCAGATTGCGATCCTCACCAAATGGGTCGAACTCGGCCTGCCGTTCGACGCCGCCGGCACCACGGGGGGCGACGACGGCAGCGCGGTCGGCGCCGTGGAGGCGAAGCCCAAAGGCGCCGACAGGAACTACTGGGCGTACCGGCCGGTGGTGAACCCGCCGGCCCCGGCGGTGCGGAACTCGGCGTGGGTGCGGAACCCGATCGATGCGTTCATTCTGAGTAAGCTCGAAGCCAAGGGGCTGTCGCCCAACGCCCCGGCCGCGAAACTGGCGCTGTTGCGGCGCGTGACCTACGACCTCACGGGGCTAGCCCCCACGCCGGCCGAAGTCGATGCCTACCTCGCCGACCAGTCCGCCGACGCCTACGAGCGCCTGGTGGGGCGCCTCCTGGCCAGCCCGCACTACGGCGAGAAGTGGGGCCGGCAGTGGCTCGATGTGGTGCGCTACGCCGAGTCCAATGGTTATGAGCGCGACGGCACCAAGCCCAACGCCTGGCGCTACCGCGACTACGTCATCAGCAGCATGAACGCCGACAAGCCGTATGACCAGTTCCTGCGCGAGCAGATCGCCGGGGACGAACTGCCCAAGCCGACGCGCGAGTCGGTGATCGCCACGGGGTTCTACAAGCTCGGCACCTGGGACGACGAGCCGGCCGATCCGCAGCAGTCGCTTTACGACGGCTACGACGACATCGTCAGCGTGGTCGGGCAGGGCGTGCTGGCGATGACGCTCAACTGCGCCCGCTGCCACGACCACAAGGGCGACTTTTTCCCCACCTCCGACTACTACAAGCTCGTGGCGCTCGTGCGCGACGTGGGGCCTTATGCCCCCGGCCGCAGCGGTGTCGAGTCGGACAACACCGTCGATATCACCGACGAGGCCCGCCGCAAAGTGTACGAGCCGGCGATGAAGGCGCGCGAGGCCCAGATTGAGAAACTTGTCGAGGAGATGACGCCGGTCGAGAACGCCGCCATCAAACAGATGCCGCCCAAGGACCAGTTGGCCGTCGAGGACGGCCACCGCGACGAGGTCGTGCGCAAGGTTCCGGAATACCTCAAGGGCGACGAGTTGGCCCGCTACCGGAAGCTCCGCAGGGAGTTGACCCGGCTCCAGAAGTTGCCCCGGCCCGACCAGGAGTTCGCCCTCGCGGTCGGCAAGCCCGACCCGAACCCGCCCGAGACCAACGTGCTGATTCGCGGCAACGCCGGCAGCAAGGGCAAGGTCGTGAGGCCGGGGTTCCCCGAGGTTTTCGGCGTCCCCGACCCCGAGATCAGGCCGGGCGACAAGTCCAGCGGTCGGCGCACCGCACTCGCCGAGTTCCTGGCCAGCAAGTCTAACCCCTTGACCGCGCGGGTGATGATGAACCGGCTGTGGCAGGGGCACTTCGGCCGGGCCATCGTGCCGACGCCCAACGACTTCGGCAAGTTCGGCGAGAAGCCGAACCACCCGGAGTTACTCGACTACCTGGCCACCGAGTTCATGCGGGGCGGGTGGAAGCTCAAGCCGATGCACCGGCTGATGGTGCTGTCGAACACCTACAGGCAATCGGCGAGCGCCAACGAGGCGGGCCTCAAGGCCGACCCGGCCAACGTGCTGAGGTGGCGCGCCGACATGCGCCGCCTTACCGCCGAGGAGGTGCGCGACTCGATCCTCATGGCGAGCGGCGACCTCAAACTCGACCTCGGCGGGCCGAGCGTCTACCCGAAGATTCCGCAGGAAGTGCTCGAAGGCCAGTCGGTCCCCGGCGACAACTGGCTGCAGTCGAAGGGCGGCGGCTACGACCCGAAGCGCCCCGAACTCGGCAACCGCCGCAGCGTGTACGTGCACGTGAAGCGCAGTTTACAGGTGCCGATTCTGGCCACGCACGACCAGGCCGACACCGACAGTAGTTGCCCCGTGCGCTACACCACCACCGTCCCGACGCAGGCACTCGGCCTACTCAACGGCGAGTTCGCGCAAGAACAAGCGGCCGCGCTCGCCCGACGGCTGGAGCGTGAAGCCCCGGCTAGCCTCGAAGCCCAGGTACGCCTCGCGGTACGCCTGACGACCAACCGACTGCCGACCGACGCGGAGGTGGAGAAAGACGCATCGTTCGTCCGCGCGATGCAATCGAAACACAAGCTGTCGCCGGCTGACGCGCTGGCCCGCTACGCACTGCTGCTCTTGAATAGCAACGAGTTCGTCTACGTCGATTAGTCCCGGCCCGCCGACACACTCCCGAAGGCGACAGCGATGAGCAACCAGTTCTGCGGCCGGACGCGGCGCGAGTTCTTCGGCCACACCGGGGCCGGGTTCACCGGGCTGGCCCTCTCGGGGATGCTGGCCACCGACCGGGGCGTGCGGGCAAGCGAGGGCGTGACCCCGGCGCCATCCGGCACGGGGGGCGCCGGATTCGTCAACCCGATGGCCGCGAAGCCGCCGATGTACCCCGGCAAGGCGAAGTCGGTCATCTTCCTGTTCATGTACGGCGGCCCCAGCCAGGTCGAGACCTTCGACTACAAGCCCGCGCTCTACCCGCTCGACGGC
>CAXTPM010000687.1:0-224 GCA_964245865.1 uncultured Fimbriiglobus sp.
TCCGGCTAACGACGTTGGCCGAGGCCCGCACGCTTGAGGCGCCGGCGTTCGTGAAGCCGCCCAACGACAAGAGTTTCCCGGCCAAGGTCTACGCCGGCGCCGAGTTGCCCCGCGGCTACGCCGACGACACGCCGGTGCTGGTGGGCGAAGTCGTGGCGTGGGAAGTCGAGTTCCGGTGCTTCGCGCTCGACCGCGAAGTCCGCACGCTGTCGGTCTACTTGTGG
>CAXTPM010000687.1:234-2949 GCA_964245865.1 uncultured Fimbriiglobus sp.
GCCGAGTTCGCGGCGACCGGCGACGAGCTAGCGGCGGCGCGGGCGTTCGCGCAAGCCGTGCTAAGTGACCCGCGCGTCGAGTTCGGCCGCACGGCGGTCCTGGATGTCGGCGTCATCAGTGGGCGCGGCTGGGCAGTGGTCGAGCAGAACGCGGCGTGGGGCGCGGGCATCTACGGCTGCGACCCGGCCGAAGTGCTAGGCGTGATGCGGTGGGCGGCGAGTCCGTCGCTCGGCTAAGCGACCTCACCCCCCGGCCCCCTCTCCCAAGAGGAGAGGGGGTGAGCGCGGGCGCGTGGATCATCTACTGGGTAAGCTCCCGAAGTCGCCTCGCCCAGTACGCTTCTCCCCGTCTCTTCTTGGAAAAAGGGGCCGGGAGTGAGGTCCGGCTACTTCTGCGCCCTCCCGTCGCTCCTCAGCAAGTACAGCGCCGCCGCCGACGCCAGCCGCAGCGCACTCTCGCGCGTGTGCCCCAGGCAGTCGGTCGAGCGGTGGCCTTCGAGACTACAGCCCAGGTCGTAGCGGCTGTAAATCACCGCCCACCGGCCGTCGATCTTGACGCCTTCGAGGGCCGGCGGCACGTCGGCGTAGCCCGCGTCGGGGCCGCTGCCGCCCGGCTTGTCGCGCCGCTTCACCGTGACGATGGCCGCGCCCTGGCCGTTGATGTCGGCCGAGAACAGCTCGTCGTCCAAGGGGATCGGCTCCAACTTCGCCGCCGGGAATAGCCGGGCGACCTCCTTGCGGAACGCCTCGTCGAACTCCGGCTTGCCGCAGGCGCTGTCGGCCAGCAGTAGCCCGCCGGCCTGCAGGGTGGCGCGGAGTCCCTTCAACTCGTCGTCGTCGAACGCGAATCGGCGCTTGCCGTGCAGGTACAAGAAGCGGTACTTGAACAGGCTCTCGCTACTCGCCGCGAGGTCGTCCTGGCCGAGCACCACGTCGAGCGCGAACTTGTTGCGCAGGTGGCCCATGAGGTTCCGCATCGCCGCCGGCGCGGGGGCCGCTTCGCCGCTCAGCTTCAGTTGGGCGGGCTTCAGGAACCCGCGCGGCGGGGCTTTGTCGTTCTTCGCGTCGGCGATGTTCCGCACCGCGCCGCGCTGCTGCGGCGGCTCGAGGCCCGTGGCGTAGGCGATGATGTTCCCGCCCAGCCGGAACGCCTGCTCGCCCCGGTTCTTCGCGTCGTCGGTCCCCTTGGGCATGTACTTCGACTCCTCCCAGTAGCCCGCCAGCGGCTCGGGGCTGAGCACCATCACCGTGCGGCAGCCGCGCTCGAGTCCTTCGAGTTTGGGGAACTCGGCGGGCGGCACCGCAAAATAACTCTGCCAGATCGGGTGCTGCGGCGGCAGCACAAGCAACTTGTTCTCGGGGAACAGCTCGGTGACAAGATCGCGCATCCCGTCGGTGAACGCCGCCGAGCCGCAGCACGCCTCGGCGACCACGAAGCCGCCCTCTTCGATATAGCGCTTGAACAGTTGCTTCTGTTGGCCGGTCAAGCGCGGGCGCTCGTGGCCGTTGACGAACAGGATGGGAGACTGCACCAGCACGCCGACCTCGGCCAAAATGTCCGCGTCGGTGGCGAGGTCTTTGCGGCGCGGGTCGTAGCTCTGCCAGCCCAGCGGCAAGCCCTTGAACAGCTCGCGGCTCGCAAAGTCGGTGAGGTGCCGGGCGTCGTTGCGCTTGCGGTTCCACGGGACCACGCCGCCGTCGAGTTCGCGCTCGCTGAACACGCCCTGCGCGTCGAACTTCGCCTCGCCCCAGGCGAGCTTGCTGATGAGCACCGGCGTGCGGCCTTTCGAGAGAAACAAGAGCGAGAACGAGGTGGCGATCACCGTCGAGTTCCCCTCGTCCGAGGCGTCGGGACCGGAGTTCGACCACGCGCCGTCTTTGCGCTGGGAGCCGGTGAGGTACTCGCAGCCCTTGCGGTACCAGTCCACCGTGCCCAAGAAGCGCTGGCCCGAGAGGCGCCCGGCGCGCTCGGTGCCGTAGATGCCGTAGAAGTCCGCCCCCAGTGCGGGGCCGCGCGTCTCGAAGCGAAAGTTCTTGCCGACGTAGTTTAAGCCCCGCTTGAGCGCGGCGTTCTCCTCGTAGAAGCCGCACTTCGCCGCGATCCCCGTACTGGGGTCGAGTTGCTGCTGCGAGCGGCCCCAGCCGAGACTTGCGATCACCAGGCCCGACACCCCCGCGACGGTCATGTTGTAGTGGCTGGGGTTGAAGTTCTCGCGGTTGAGCGAGTACGACCAGCGCCCCGTGCCGTCGGGGAGTTGCTCCTGACTCGTTAGGTAAAGCCGGTAAATCGCCTCCCAGTCGGCGTCGGGAATCTTCGCCCCGGCCTGCTTGCCGGCGTAGAGGCCCAGGAGCGCGTACTGGGTGTTCGAGCCGTCGCCGCCCGCGTCGCCCCCCGGCCCGCCGCCGTTCTCGTAGTAGCTCCAGCCCGAGATTTTGCCCGAGCGGCGGATGGCGTTCTTCAAGAGCCAATCGACGTTCCCCTGGACCACCGGCAGGTCGCGCGCCTGCCGCGCCTCCGCGAGCGCCATCGTCGAGAGCGCCACCACATACGTCGAGGTCCGCTTGCGCGTGCGGATGTATTCGAGCGCCGAGCGGAGTTCGGGCAGGTCCGGCTTCTCGCCGCACTGCAAGAGTGCCAGGGCCGCGAGGGCGGTGACGCCCCCGTCGATCTGGGCGACTTTCGAGAGGAAGTAGCCCTCCCACTGCTGCTCGGGG
>CAXTPM010000688.1:0-2945 GCA_964245865.1 uncultured Fimbriiglobus sp.
GGTTGGTCTGCGACTCACCGACGCCCTGCGCGGCGCCCGCGCCGCCGAAGACGCCGCCGCTGCCGCCGCCGGGGAAGCCGCCCGGCGGGGGCCGGAAGCCGCCGCTGCTGCCGCCGAAGCCGCCGGGGGGGCCACCCACGCCGGGGGGGAGACCGCCGGCGCCGGGGGGCCGGCCCCCGCCGAACTTACTCCCACCGGGTCCGCCCGACGAGCCGGGGTAGCCGCCCTCGCCGCCCGGACTGCCGCCCTCGCCGCCGAGCGTGTTCCCTTCGGAGGGCAGCGCCAGGGTGTCGCGGAAGCGGGTCCAGTGGGTCTGCGTCACCTGGAAGCGCAGCTGCGAGTTGGCGAACGCCGTCACCGCGTCCTGGATGTACATCTGATCGACGACGAGCACCACGGCCACCGGCATCCGGCGGACCTGCTCGGTGGTGCCGATGTAGCGCAGGAGATTGGCCCCCAGCACCGACTCGGGGCTACCGCCGCCACCCGCCGCCGGGCCGCCGGGGCCAGCCATGCCGGGGCCAGCCATGCCGGGGCGACCTCCGCCGGGGTAGCCGGGTGGCCCCCCCGGCCCGGCCGGCCCCCCCGGCCCGGCGGCGGTCGCCGCCGAGGCGGCCGCCGCCGCTTCGGCCTCGGCCTTGAACACCCCACTCGTCGGGGCCACCAGGGTCGCCGCCGCGTGGCGCGAGTCGGTGTAGCCGAGCTTCACCTGGTCGATGCCCGAGATCGGCACGGTGCGCGCATCGTACACCTGCTCGACTCTGTAAAGGCCGCGGACATCGGTGCCGGGCGGGATGCCCTGGAGCTGCGTGCTCGCGGCCTCCAGCGTGCCGCCGCCCTCCAAGTAGTCGCCTTCGAGCCGGATCGTGACCGGCGAGATGCTGTTGGGCGCGGTATACACGTCCAGCCTCAGCACCCGGCCGATGCCGAACAGTTGCAGCCGGTCGGTGCGGTTCTTCAGCGTGGCCTTGATGAGCTTGTTCGCGCTCTCGCCCTCTTGGGGGATTTCGAGCGTCAAGTCCCAGACGCGGCTCTGGAAGCGGCGCTTGAACGGGGTCTTGGCGTCGTCGGGCGACGGCACGGGGGTGAACGCGGCGTTGGCCCGGTTCACCGCGATGATCGGCTGCATGATCGCGGTCTGCACCCAAAGGTCTTCGAGCGCCAGCCAGACCTGCGAAACCGTCGGGCGCCGCTGGCCCCAGTCGGCGACGTAGCGGAACACCGCGCGCCAGCCGCCGTTGAACTGAGTCGGCGCCACGCTCTCGGCGAGCTGCTCGTAGGCAACCTCGTACGGCCCCTTGGGGCGCAGGAACACGTCGAACTCGTTGTTGACCGCTTCAATGGGTTCGCCGAACTTCTGGTACTTCGGGTTCTGCTCAATGGCCTTCAGCAGCGGGTCGTTGGGCCACTTGAACAGTTGCTGCTGGTTCCTCCAGTTGACCTCCCAGAGCTTCTTCTTTTGCTCCTCGATGGTGAGCTTCTGCTCGCCCATCTGCTTGATGGCCTCAGTCCCCTTGGCCTTGGCGGCTTTGAGGTCGGTGAGTTCCTTGGCAACGGTCGCCTTGCGGGCACTCACCGCGCCGCCGACGAGGGTGAGCACCAGGACGGCGGCGACGAAGGTGAACAGCAGCCCCACCCCGGAGAGGATCCAGAACAGGTGCTTCTTGGCGGCGTCGGTTTGCGCGGACATCGGTTCGCCGGGGGTGTGAGGGAAGCTTCGGGTCAGTCGGCACGGTTACTGGGCGACGGGGGTCGCCGCGGCGGGGGTGGGGTCGGTGGGGGTCGGCTCACGCCAGACGAAGCAGACGCTGAACTCGTAGCGCGGCTGAGTCTTCTTGCCGGTCTTGGGCGCGGCGGGGTTAGTGGGGGGACCACCGACACCGGAGGGTCGCCCGCCGGGGCCACCCATCCCCTCGCCGCCCGACGACCCGCCGCTCAGGCCCATGCCGCCGGGGGGGCCACCGCTCAGGCCCATGCCGCCGGGCTTGCCGCCGCCGAAGCCGCCCGCGCTGGCCCCGCCGCCGGCGCCGGTGAGCGGGGACCACGCCGGGCCGGCCGCGGCCGCGGCGCCGCCGGGCGCGCCGCCCTCGCCGGGGGGACCGCCGGCGCCGGGGGGCGGGCCACCGGGACCGCCGGGGTAGCCGCCGCCGAACTTGCCGCCCGGCCCGCCACTGCCGCCGGCCGACCCGCCGCCGATCAAGGGATCGATGAGCGACTGGCCGATGACGCGGAACTGGCTCGGCTGCGGGTCGGGGTCGGTCGCCACCCGCAGCACGAACACGTGCGACAGCCGTTCTTTCTTGGCGTCGCCCTCCCCCTCTGGGGCAATCGGATCGACGCCGCCGGCGACGATCTCGGTGATCTTCTCCGGGGCCAGCGGCGCGAGTTCCTTGTAGCGCTGGAGGTTGCGGGCCAGGCCGCGCTCGACGAACGCGCGGCCTTCCCTGTGGTAGGTGTAGCCGCGCAACTCGAACACCCAGCGGCCGGCTTCGGCGTCGGTGAACTTGGGCTTGAAGAACCCCGGCGCGGCCGCGTCGGGTTCGCTCTCCGACTCGAGCATCGCGTTGCCGATGTGCACCCCGTCGGCGAGAAGCGCCGCGGCGTCGGCGGCGGTGAGGAACGTGCCGGCCGCATCGACGTAGCGGCAGTAAATGGATTCCAGGTTCACCACCGCGAGGTTCTCGGCCCCGTCGGTGCTGGCGTCGGCGGCGAGCTTATCCAGCGGGATGCCCTGCTTCAGACGGCTGCGGAACTTCTCGACGGCGCGTTGAGCCGGCTCGGGGCGCCAGAAGTCCTTCTGGTCGTAGCTCGGGCGGCGCCCGGCGATGCCGGGCACCACGTCGGTGAGGTTCGTGTTGTTGATGTCCTGGGCGGTCTTGGGGTCGAAGTAACCCGGCCGCGGCAGGCACTTGGCCACCACTTCCTGCACGCGCACCCAGTTCAGG
>CAXTPM010000689.1:0-2936 GCA_964245865.1 uncultured Fimbriiglobus sp.
CCGCTGGCGCTCGAACCCGCCTCGGGGCTGAGGCCCTACCGCGTGCAGGAGTGGCTCGACTCGAAGCCCTCGTGGGGCGCGAACCAGAGGCGGGGCGCGGTGGTCGCCGCCACCCGCCCGTTCAACTGGGCCGCGCGTCTGGGGTACATCCCGGCCAGCCCGGTGCGGGGGGTCGAGAAGCCCCAGGCGACCAAGCGCGACAGCCGCATGACCGACGCCGACTTCCGCCTCGTCGTCTCCCACGTCAGGGACGACGCCTTCCGCGAACTCTTGAGCTTCGCTTACGAGTGCGGCTGCCGCCCCCAGGAGGCCCGCCGCGTCGAGGCCCGCCACTGCCGCCTCGACCTGTCGCGCGTCGAAATCCCCGCCGCCGAGGCCAAGGGCGGCCGGCGCTGGCGGGTGATCTACCTCACCCCCGCCGCCAAGGAATTACTCGCCCGGCGGGCGGCGGAGTTCCCCGCAGGACCGCTCTTCCGCAACCTCGACGGCAACCCCTGGACCGCGCAGGCGGTGGTCTGCCGGTTCCAGAGGCTCCTGGTGAGGATGAACGCCCCGCCGGGGAAAATCGAGCGGTTCGACCCCCGGCACTACGCCACCCCCGCGCTGGCGGCGCTCGCCCGCGCCGTTCACCGCGCGAAACTCAAGGCGCTGCGGGCCGAGCGGGGGGTCGCCGCCCGCGAGGCCGGGGCGGGCTACTCGCTCTACGATTTGCGGCACCTGTTCGCCACGCGCAAGCTCAAGGAGGGCCGCGACCCGGTGACGGTGGCGTCGCTCCTGGGCCACCGCGACGCGGCGATGCTCTGCAAGCACTACGAGGGGATATCGGGCGACGGCGACCACCTTCGGGCGGCGGTGGGAGGCTAGAGCAGAGGGAGCCCCGGTACCGGGATTCGCGTCCCGGTGCCGGGGCCGTTCTATCGGGGCGAGCGCCGTGACGCGGGCGAACGCGGGCTTCGGCAGCGCTCACCCCCGTTCGACGGCATCGGCGGCGCAGTCGGCGGGGCGGGTGCGCGGTACTTTAGCCGGATGCCCGAGAAGCATCCCAGACCGAGTGCCCGGCCGCCTGGCGGCGGGTGGTCCGTGTACGTGGTGCGGTGCGCCGACGGCTCGCTCTACACCGGGGTCGCCAAGGACGCGGCCCGGCGCCTCCGGCAGCACAACGCCGGGACCGCTTCGAGGTACACCCGCGGCCGCCTCCCGGTCGAACTGGTTTACCAGGAGGCCCACCCCGGCCAGAGTTCGGCGCTGAAGCGTGAGCTGGAGATCAAGGCGATGGGCCGGCGGGAGAAACTGGCGATGGCGCGGCGGAAATCGCAACCGGCGGCGAGCGCCCGGCAGGTCGCACGGCTGGAGGACGTTCCGAACGTCGGCCCCGCCGTCGCCGCCGCCCTGCGCCAGTCGGGCGTCGCCACCCCCGCCGGGTTGCCGGGGCGCGACCCGTACGCGCTCTACGACGACCTTTGCCGGGTCACGGGCCGGCGCCACGACCCGTGCCTGCTCGACACGTTCATCGCCGCCGTCCGCTACATGGAGGGAGCCCCGAAGAGGCCGTGGTGGGGGTACACGGCGGAGCGCAAGCGGGAGACGGCGGCCCGGAGTCGGGCGGGCAGCTAGACCGGGACCGGCGGTGCGGAGTTCGTGCGAAACCTGCGAGAACGCCGAGGCGGTTCGCGCCGCGAGGTCCGGGTTCTTGCCCTGCCGGTCGTCCGGCGCGAACGCCGCTTACCCGGAGTACCCGACCCGGCCGGTCGTGGGCTGCGGCGGCTACCGTTCAAAGAACTATGCCGGCGAGAGGTCCGTCACGCAAATGCTGCCGCTGCACCGCGACCCGCACTTCACCTTCCGGTTCGCCGGCGACCGGACCATCCCCCGCTTTCATCTGGAAGGCGTCGAAGCCGGGCGGCGGGTGGCGGTCTTCAAGATCGACCCCGACAGTGGCGAACGGTTAGGGCTTCTGGCGACGGCGGGCGTGGGCGAAGGCGGCTGGGTGGACTTGATCGAGCCGATTATCGTGCGGGCCGGTGACGCCTTCATAGCCGTGCCAGGCCCGTCGTCACAGGTGGCGGAACGAAAACCCGCCCGGTTCCCGTGAGCCGAGCGGGTGGCGGGCGTCACTCCCTGAAAGTAGTGGTCCCGGTTCACCCCGTCGAAAGCAGCCGGAGTCGCGGCAGCACTTCTTGAACAGCTTGGCGGACCCGCAGGGGCAGAGGTCGTTCCTGCCGACCCTCTCTTCCAACTCCTTGTCGCCGCGGACGACCCGGACGCCCCGCTTCACCTTCGTCTCGGAGGGGAAGCCCTTACGCCGCTTGCTCATCGTCTCGAAACGAGGACTCTCGGTCGAGGTCTTGCGTATCCATGTTGCACCAACTTTCCCGGTAAAACGAACTGGGCGAACACCTCAGTCAAGACACGGGGCGCTGCGATCAGGTTCGGGGGGCGGCCGCGATGGGCGTCAAGATCAGGGTCTACTCGGACTAAGTCTGCCCGTTCTGCTACCTGGCCGAGTTCTCGCTCCGGGGGGCTACCAGCCCGCCGGCCGCGCGGAACTCGTCGGCCGCCTGGGACAGGAGCGCCCCGCGCTTGGCGACCCAGAGGACGCGTCGGCCGCGACCCTGGTAGTGGCGGGCGATCTCGACCCCGACGCGCGTCTTGCCCCGCCGGTCGGGAGGCTCAGGACTCTCATTTCGCGCAGGTCGTCGGGTTCGCGGAGGGCGGCGTCGGCCGCGTCGCGCTGGTGCGACTGAAGGGGTCGCCGGGTACAGGTCATCGTTGTCAGTCCTTCGGCTCGGGATCGGGCGGAGTTGCCCAGCCGGAAGGTAACCAATCCCGCAACCGCCCAATCTGGATTTTTTGGGGGGGCGCAAGCGCGGTGGTAATCGGCGCGTAATTCAGGTCCACCTCGGCACCCAATTCCGGTCCACGGTACAACGGCCCCC
>CAXTPM010000690.1:0-2933 GCA_964245865.1 uncultured Fimbriiglobus sp.
TGAAACTGGTGAAGCGCCGCTTCCGGGTCGGGAACCTGTACATTAACCGCAAGTGTACCGGGGCACTCGTAGACCGCCAGCCGTTCGGCGGCTTCGGGCTGTCGGGGATCGGCAGCAAGGCCGGCGGGCCGGACTACTTGCTGCAGTTCGTGCTGCCGCGGACGGTCACGGAAAATACACTGCGCCGGGGCTTCGCGCCGGAGTTGAGTCCCGAAGATTGAAGCCAGGAGTGTCCCCGATGAGCGACGGCACTAGCCCCGACGTGAAGTCCGCCCGCGCGAAGGAGTTCATGCAACTCCTGCCGCTCACACTCGCCATTGCCGGGCTTCCCGACGCGCCGGCGAGCGGCCTGCTCTTTACCGCCGACCAGATGGAGGCGCGCGTGTTGAGTTTGCGCACGGCGTTCAAGCTGGCCAAGAGCGCAATCCGGGACGTGGCCGAGGGGGTTTGAGGTTTCTAAACTAGCTTCCGAAACCCCTCCCCGGTTCGGAAGGACTCTCGCCGTGCGTACCGTTCTAGTCCTAATTCTCGCGGTTGCCGCGCCCGGCTTCGCCGGTGCCCAACCCCCGGCCACACTAGCGTGGAAGCCGGTCGCCGGGCAGTTGATGACCAAGTGGGCGGGGGACGTGAAGCCCGACGCGCCGCTGCCGGAGTACCCCCGTCCGCAGATGACGCGCGCGAAGTGGCAGAGCCTCAACGGGCTGTGGGACTACGCGCTGGTGGACCTCGCCAAGCCGCTGCCCGGCAACGAGTTCGCCGGCAAAATCCTGGTGCCGTTCCCTCTCGAAAGCGCCCTGTCCGGCGTCAAGTTGCCGGCCGACCCCGCCAAACGCCTGTGGTACCGCCGCACGTTCAGCGTGCCCGCCGACTGGGCCGGCCAGCGCGTCAAGTTGCACTTCGGCGCGGTCAACTACGAGGCCGGTGTGTTCGTCAACGGCACTCCCGTCGGCAGCCACGTCGGCGGCTACGACGGCTTCTGCTTCGACATCACCGACGCGCTGAAGCCCGGCGACAACGAGATTCTGGTGAGCGCCGCGAACCCGCTGCGCTGCGATGTCGAGGACGCGCAGGTGCTCGGCAAGCAGCGTCTGAAGTCTGGGAGCATCTTCTACACGAGCGCCACGGGCATCTGGCAGACGGTCTGGATCGAGCCGGTGCCGCTGGCGCACATCACCGCACTCAAGATCACGCCGGACGTTGATAAAGGCGTGGTGCGCATCAAGGTCGATGCGGAGAACGCGGAGGGGCTAGCGGTTCTGGCAATGGGTGAACCGGACGGCGACAGCCCAAGGGGATTGGCGGGTGGCGTGCCCGGCGAGGAGTTTACCTTAGCCGTCCCGAAGGCCCGTTTGTGGACTCCCGACGACCCGCATCTCTACGGTGTGAAGATCGCGCTCGTTGAGACTCGTCCCGGAGGTGGCCCCCCCGGCAAGGCAATCGATACGGTCGATAGCTACTTCGCCATGCGCAAGATCAGCCTCGGCAACGACGACAAGGGGCGCCTGCGCATCCTGCTCAACAGCAAGTTCGTCTTCCAGATGGGCGCGCTCGACCAGGGCTACTGGCCCGACGGCCTGTACACCGCTCCCACCGACGCGGCGCTGCGCTACGACATCGAAATCGCCAAGAAGCTCGGTTTTAACCTGCTACGCAAGCACGCCAAGGTCGAGCCGCAGCGGTGGTACTACCACGCCGACAAACTGGGCATGCTGGTGTGGCAGGACATGCCCCAGATGTTCAGCGCCAAGGGCGACAAGCTGAGCGTGAAGGCCAAGCACCAGTTCGAGGCCGAGTGGCGGCGCATCCTCCGCCAGTTCCACAACTTCCCCTCGATCGTGGTCTGGACGCCGTTCAACGAGGGCTGGGGCCAGCACGACACCGGCGAAGTGACGGCACTCACCAAGCAGATCGACCCCTCGCGGCTCGTGAACCAGGCGAGCGGCTGGACCGACAAGGGCTTCGGCGACATCGACGACTTGCACAGCTACCCCGACCCCAAGACCAACAACCCGAGCGCCAAGCGCGCCGCAGTGTGTGGCGAGTTCGGCGGGCTGGGCATGCAACTCGACGGCCACATGTGGAGCGACGAGGCGTGGGGCTACCAGGGCGTCTACACGCGCAGCTACCCCCTCACGCGGCACTACCAGCGCCTCATGAAGATGGCCCACGGCATGGTGGAGAGCCAGGGGATGAGCGCGGTGGTGTACACGCAACTGACCGATGTCGAGCAAGAAGTCAACGGCCTGCTGACCTACGACCGCGCGGTGATTAAGCCGATGGCGGACATCGCCACGGCGGCGAACCTGGGCAAGTTCCCGCCGCTGCCGCGCGACCCGGACCCCGATCTCGTGCCCACCAGCCAGGACGAGGCGGCGAAGTGGCGCTACAGCTTCGAAAAGCCGACGGGCACCGAGTGGACTCAGCCGACCTACGACGACAGTAGTTGGAAGGTCGGCGAGGCGCCGTTCGGCAACAACGTCGCTGGGGTGCGCACGGCCTGGACCACCGCCGACATCACCATCCGCCGCGAGGTAAACTTGCCCGAGAAAGTGCCGGCGAAGTTAGAGTTCCTGATCCAGCACGACGAGGACGCGGAGGTCTACGTCAACGGCGTGCTCGCGGCGAAAGTGTCCGGATTCGTCGGGGACTTCAAGCGCGTGCCGGTCACGCCCGAGGGGCAAAAAGCCTTCAAGCCGGGCAAGAACACCATCGCGGTGCACTGCCGCAATACCATCGGGGGCCAGGGGATCGACGTGGGCATCGCGGAGGTTAAAGGACCGAAGAAGTAAGACGATTTAGCCGCGGAGGCGCGGAGAGCGCGGAGGAAAGACGAGGAGCAGAAGAATATTGTGTTGGCGAACGCCACTCTTCTGTCCCTGTCGTCCCTCCGCGCTCTCCGCGCCTCCGCGGCTAAACTTCAGGGGCGCCCGCCC
>CAXTPM010000691.1:0-2929 GCA_964245865.1 uncultured Fimbriiglobus sp.
GATGGGCTACCCCGCGATTGCCGAAGGGAACACGATCCTCATCGACGAGGTGAAGCTTGGCATCATCGACGCCTGCAGCGGGCTGAAGATGCTGGTCACGTTCAGCGCCTTCGCCGCCGGGGCGATTCTCACGCTCGACCGCACGATGTTCGAGAAGGGGCTGATCGCCCTGGGCGTGGTCCCCATTGCCGTGCTGGTGAACGTGCTGCGCATCACCGCCACCGGCGTCGCGTACACCGTGACCGACAGCGAGCCGACGCGGCACTTCCTCCACGACCTGCACGGCTGGCTGATGATGCCCGGCGGGCTGGCGCTGTTGGGTGCCGAACTCTGGGCGCTGACGCGCCTGGTGGCGCCGGCGCCGAAGTCCGCCTACGCCTGAACCGAGTTTCGAGTCGGCGCGACGGCCCTTTCCTGTCCCCTCCCCCTCAAGGGGGAGGGCTAGGGTGGGGGGTTAAGCAGGCCCAGTAGAAGAAAGTTGGGGGCGGGTTCGGGCTTCGAGGCGATGGCCTGGCCCCCCCACCCTAGCCCTCCCCCTCAAAGGGGGGGAGGGGACAGGATCGGTCACCCCAGCGTGAGGACTCTCGATGCACGGCCCCAGCTTCGCGCTACCCGCACTGCCCACGCCCGTGGCCCCTGTCCTGGCGCCCCCCGCGCCGCCGAAGCGCCCGGCCCGGCCGAGTCGGGTCGAGCCGCCGCCCGCGGCGCCGTCGATGGTGCTCACGTACCTGCGGCTGCACTGGATGACGATCCTGTTCTGCGGCGCCTTGTTGGGCAGCGTGCTCGGCTACGCGGCGTACACGCTGATGCCGGTGAAGTACGAGTCGAAAGTCTACCTGCGCGTGTCGAGTACGCCCCTCGCGATGGCGTCGGCGGGCGACTCCAGCAAGAACACCGTCGCGTTCACGACCTACGTCAAAAACATTATCAGCTTCCTGCGCTCGAACATCGTCCTCGAGGCGGCCTACAACGACCCGACCTACAAGATCGCCAACACCGAGACGCTGAGGGGCCAGGAGTCGCCGCTGAAGTACCTCGAGGAAAAGTTGGTCATCTCCAACCCCGACGGGGCGGAACTCGTCATCGTGAGCCTCGAGGGGGCGCACCCCGACGACCTGTCGAAGATTCTGGACGCCATCGTCGAGGCGATCATGACGCGCGTGGTCGAGAAGGACATCCAGCTCAAGAAGGTCGAGCGGGACGAGTGGCTTAAGCACGAGACCGACATGAAGAATCGGCTCAACCAGCTCGCCGCGCAGGGCGGGGCGGGGTCGAAGTCGAACTTCCTGCCCGGCGGGATGCCGGCGCCGCTCAGCCCGCCCCTGGCCCTGCTTACAGGGGCTGAACCGCCCGCGCCGGCCCCCGCCGCGCAGCCGGTGCAGCAGGCCGGGGCGGTTTCGGCGGCGGGGGCCGGCATCGGCGCGGTCATCGAGGCGTCCGAGTCGGTGCGCAAGATGCAGCAGACCCTCACCTTCACCGAGATCGCCGAGCACCGCAGAGTCCTCGGCCGGATGCCGTTCACCGTCGCCCAGTTGCGGGGGCAGATCGACGCCGCCAAGCGCAAGGTCGCCGAGCAGTTCGCGCCGCGCGCCCCGAGCGCCGAGTCGCTCGAACTCGCCGAGCGCGCCGACCCGAAGGTCGCGGAGAAACTTTACCAGGCGGCGCGCTTGGAGCGCGAGGCGGCCCAGAAGCGAGCCATCAGCAACGATCAGAACTCGCCGAGCATCCTCGCCAAGTCCGCCGAGGCGGCGCAGGCCAGGGCCGAGGCCGAGCGACTCAAGTCCGAGTCCGCCGCGAAGATCGAGCGGCAGCAGGCCCAGCCCCAACTCGCCAAAGCCCAGGCCGAGTTGGACGAGTTGCAGAATCGACTCGTCGCCAGCGAGGTCTACGAGAAGGACATCGCCCAGAAGCTCAAGCAGGCCGAGGCCGACTTAGTCGCCCTGCCGCCCGACCCCAGGCGCCCCGACGAGAGGGTCAAGCCCCTGGCCGACGCGCAAGTCACTGCTGCGCTGACCGAGAGCCAGGCGTTCAGCCGGATCACCGAGCGCCGCATCGCGCTGGACATCGAACTCAAAGCCCCCAAGCGCGTCACGTCCGAGCCGGTCCAGAAGGCCCGCCCATCGTCGGGCAAGAAGCAGCAGCTCATGGCCGCCGCCGCGTTCGCGCTCGGCTTCGCGCTCGTGGCCCTGGGGTCGGTCGGCTACGAACTCCGCGCACGCAAAGTGTCGAGCCTCGCCGACCTCGCCGGGCAACAGGCGGCGCCGGTGATCGGCGTCGTGCCCCACACCCCCGCCGCGGCCGCGATCGACCCGATGCGCCGCGCGGACCTCGTGGAAGCCGTCGATAAGCTGCGGGCGCGCGTCTGCCAGGAGTGGCTCGGGCGCGGCCCCGCGACTTTGGTCGTCACCGCCCCCGTCGGCGAGGAGGGGCAGGCGTTCACCGCGTTCCGACTCGCCACCAGCCTGGCGCAAGCTGGGCTGCGCACGCTGCTGGTGGACTTCGACCTGCGCTCGCCGGGACTGCACCTGCTGGCCGGCGTGCCCAACGTCGGCGGGGTGGCCGACATCCTGCGCGGCACCTGGGACGAGCGCGCCGGGCAGATCGTCCTGCCCTCGGGGCTGTCGTTCCTGCCCGCCGGGGAGTGGGGGGCCGACTCCGGCGCCGACGCCCGGCCGGACCCGCTGAGTTCGACCGTGAGCCTCGGTGCGGCGCTCGACCCGATGCTCAACAAGCTGCGCGCCAACGTCGATTGCCTGATCCTGGCGGCGCACCCGATCCTGATGAGCGCCGACAGCGTGGAACTCGCCCGCCGCGCCGACGCGGTGCTGGTGTGCGCCACCTACCGCGAGACCGTCGGGCCGCTGGCCAAGCGCGCCTGCGAGCGCGTGGCCCAGATGAGCGGCCCCGCGCCGGCGCTGGTGTACCTGGG
>CAXTPM010000692.1:0-2919 GCA_964245865.1 uncultured Fimbriiglobus sp.
GCGAGTCCCAGGTGGCGTGCCCAACCTCAGCAGGCGCGATGCCGCCGGAGTGGGCGGCGTTCTGCGACCTCGAACTCCCCGCCGGGCTAGTCGCCTTCGGCGCCGGCGTCTTCCCGCAGCGACTCCGCGGCCTCGACAGCCTGAAGCTGAACGCCCCGGCCGCCGCGCCGGCGCCCGCCGGGTTCGGCAAGCTGAAGGCCTGGGCGACCGCCGCCGTGTGCGGCGAACCCCTCAGCAAAGCGCTTGCCGCCGCCGGGGTGCTAGCGAGTCTGGGCGATGCCACTACCGCCGAGAAGGCGCTCGCTGGCCGCGTCACTACGGGCAGCGCGGACGCGGCGGACATCTCCACTCAAATCGGCGTCTGCCGCTGGCTCGCCGGCGACGCGGCGGGCGCCGAAGCGGCGTGGGCCGAGGCGCACGCCCTCGACAGCTCGAACCCGCGCGTGCTTTGGAACCTCGCAGTGGCCGAACTCGGCCGCGCGCCGACGCCGGAAGTCGCGGCGAAACTCGGCGAGCTAGTCGGCCGGCTGTCCGACGCGAGCGGCTGGAGCCACCTGGCGCGGCTGTACTCGACGCTGGCGGCGTAACGGACTTGCTCCACTATGCGGGTGCCATGCGGCCAATTTACTTTCGCCAAGCTTACGACCAGTGCCTGCTCTCCCTGGGCGGACATGATTACCCTGCCGAGTACCGCTGGCTCCGCGCCCACGGGTTCAAGGGTTTGACTCCGTGGCACTGCCTGGACGACGCCGCAGCGGCGACCGCCTGGCGACGGGAGTTCGCAACTGAGGCTGGGGGCGGGTCGATCCCGGTTCGAGACATTCTGCCGTTCGCCTACGCCCAGCACATGGATGATGTGGCTGGGTTCGTGGTCGCGGGCGGGGCAGTCACCCCGCAGGTGTGCGTCGCCCACCTGACGTGGCGAGGACGCGCCGAAGCGCCTGGGTGGCCCTCCTACGCCCTCTACGCGGGTGTGTGGGACTGGCTGCGGGGAGTCTGTGCCGAATCGGAGCAGTGGTGTTCGCCTGCCGAGTTGGCGGACTTCGTGGACAGCGCGATAGACTGAGGGCGCGGCCCGGCCGAACGCCGCAGCGGACGCCGGGGGCGTGATCGTCTTTTTGTCACTCCGCCACCGTTCCCAGCGTCGCGTACTGCCGGCGGCTCTTGTAGAGTTTGCCGCCCGCCTCGCCCTGCTTGATCTCGGTGTGCCGCGCGCGGGCGTGGAACACCCCCTTCTCGGTGAACGGCCGCGTCTGGCCGTCGAGGCCGGTGGTGAGCGTCACCGGCTTCGCGCCGCCGGGGGGCAGCACCACGACTTCCACTTGCGCCGGCTTGCCGTCGAGGTGGGCGACGAACAGCACCCCGGCGGGGGTCGATTTCGCCCGCACGCACAGGCCGAGCTTGTCGGCATCGAGTTCTGTGCGCGCGTCGGGCTGCCAGGCCGCGCGGTGGGTCGTCCACACCGGGTCCACGCCGCGCAGGCCGACGCCGTGGTCGAACTCGCTCGCCACCGACTCGCCCGGCGCGACCTCGGCCACCAGCGCGCCGGGGGTCTCGGGGTTTGCTGACAGCACCACGCCCCGCCCGTCTTTGCCGGCGACGGTGCGTGCGCCGCCGCGCCGGGCCGGATCGAGCGACGCCGTCTCGTCCGGCTTGGGCGTGGAGTTGAAGACGAGTTTCGCGCCCTTCTCGCCGGGCAGGTAGAAGTAGTAATTCGCGCGGGTACTCCCGGCGGCGAGGGCGAGCGAGGCGATCACGAGGGTGAGGCGCATTGGGGTCTTCCGGCATCGGGTCGGGGTGCGAAGTTACCCATTGTGCCGCGAGCGGCGTCGCAGCCACAAGGCCAAGTGCGCGGGGTGGTGTTCGGATGTCCGTTTTGTCGGAGAAGGCGACACCGCGGCGGAATCGGGCGCCCGATTCCCGCCGGGGCCGTTGTGCCCCGGCGGGGCGTCGTCTAGAGTGTAAGTGTCCCGCCGAGAGGACGCCTCAGTGATTGGGCGACGCTGAGGCAGCCATCGGCGGGACATTTTTTTTGCCCCGTCGCAATGTGTTAGCGTTAACCGCCCCGTTCGACGCCGCCCGCTGCTAGTCGCCCGTCCACCTGTCGCATCCCGCCGCCACTTCTGTTAAACTGACCCGCCCCGCCCGCCCCCGTTGTCCGCATGGGAAGTGTCGCCCGATGTCGGCCCGGCCGCGCACCTCGATCCTCCTGCCGCTGTTGAGCGGCTACCGCGCCGCGCTCCGGCACCTGGCGGGCGGGGCCGCGCCGCCAAGTCCGCGCGAAGCGGCGGTCCTGGCGGCGCGCGGCGAGTTCCTCGACCCCGAGTTCATCGACGGCGCGGCCGACGCGGAGTTGCTCGCGGCGGCGGTGGCGTTCTACCGCGCGGCGGTGCCGCTCTCCTGGCACGCCGAGTCGCTCACTGGGCAAGCTCCCCGGCTGCGCTTCGCGCTCTGCCACTTGCTCAACGGTGATGAGCCGCTGGGGGTGCGCGTCGGGCGCTGCGCGAGGCCCGGCGCGGCGTACTGGGTGCCGGGGCTGGGGCCGGCGTTCTGGTACGCGCTCGCCAAAGCCCTCGGGCCGGACGTGGTGCCCGACTGGACCCCCGGCGTGGTGCGCGGCGCGGTCGAACTCGGGCTGCTCACCGCCGGGCAGGCGCGGCAGGCCGACCAGGGGTTCACGCACCTCGCGCGGGCCTACGCGGGGCTGGCGCGCGAGTTCGCCGACCTCGACGCGCTGCGGCTGGACGTGTTCTTCGCCCGCGCGGCGAACCTGCGCGGCCGGGAACTCGGCGCGGTGACCGACCCGCACGAAGTCACCGCCGCGAGCCTGGCCCACGCCATCCGCGGCTCGCGCACCCTGCAGCCGACGCGGACACTCGTGGCGGCGTTCGGCGAAGAAAGCGCCGGGGCGAAGGCCAG
>CAXTPM010000693.1:0-2900 GCA_964245865.1 uncultured Fimbriiglobus sp.
CAACCGGCGGGGCAGGGGCGGGGCGGCTGCCTGATGGTAGGGGCGGCGGGGGGGTGGGGGCAAACGAGACTACTGAGGCAGTGCGGGGTCGGGGGCGTTCGCTTACCAATTGGACGAGTCGAACGCGGGAACGGGCCGAAAGTTTACCGTCGGCGAGGCCGCTCACGAGAGACGCGCCGCCCGGTGACCCGAACTTGCCCCCCAGGCCGACCGCGCCGGGGACTAGCACGCTGTCCCGGAAGCGGTAGACGTGCCGGCCGGGGTGCAGCGGAACGAACTCGGGGGTGCCGCCGACCTCCTGCGACCTTGCTTCGCTCGGCGGCTCCATGTCCCGCGCCGGCTGCTTGTACCCGGCGGCGGACTCGCCCCGCGCGGCGAGTTCCCCCGCGACCGGTCCTCGGTCGTCCTGTGTCCGACGGCCCGCTCGACATCCGGCACGAAGTCGGACTCGGCCGACGCGGCGCCACAGACTTCGTGCGGAGCGGGGGCGGCAGTCACGGGCGCCGGCGCCCTGGGGCGGGTAAGCGAATTCGGCGGCCGTCCGTAGACTAGCCCCACCTCAAGGGGGCTGACCGCGTGGCGAAACTCGAATGCCGGCGGTGCGGGTTCCGCATCACCGTCCCCGATTCCGACCTGAAGTTCGGCATGGACTGCCCGGAGTGCCACGCGCGGCGGATGGGCGTCCGGGGCGAGGGCGGGCCGCGCGGCACTCCCCTCGGGGGACTCGGCGGACTGCCGATGGCCGTGGTGCGACCGCTGTTCGGCGCCCCGATCGTGGGGTTCATGGCGCTGGTGCTGCTCTCGTGCGGCGGCATCCGCGGCCTCGCCTGGGGCGTGCTGTTCGCCGGGTACACGGTGTACCTGGTGTACAGCGGCTTTCACGCCTGGGGCCGGCACTCGGCCGAGGCGCGCGAGCAGAGGCGCCGGGACCACGCGGACGACGGCGACTAATCCTGCCGCCCGGCGACCGCCTCGGCGAGTCGATGCCCGAATGCGTCGCGCCCCACCGGCGGCAACGAGTCGCGCAACTTCTCGGCGTCGGCGAGGTCGGCGAACTCGGTGCTGACCGGCGCGCCCCAGCGTATCAAGGGCCAAGAACCGCCGTGTGAAGGCCGGGTTCGGCGAAGGCGCCTCACTGCCCAGCCGGGGAGGTGATCCAGCGGTAGCCGGTCGAGCGCTCGCCCGGCACCCCGTCGCGGGCCAGGCCGGTGAAGCGGAGGCAGATTCGCCCGTCGTACCAGACGGGCGCGGGCTGCTAGGGGAACGCGGGGCGGGTTCGCGGCGTTGGCGCGGCTAGCCCGCTGCCCCGCGCCGCCGCCGGGCCAGGCGACCGAGCGCCAGCGCGCCCGCCGCCGTGCCGAGTACCGTCGCCGGCTCCGGCACTGGCTGCACGACGATCATGAAGTTGTCGATCGCCATGGCGTCATCGACTCCCAGGATGTCGTCGTCCGACCAGCGCAAAGCAAGGTCCGTCCCCGGTAGCCACGTCGCGGCGGGACCGAAACTAAGCACACTGGTGACGAGGGTGCGGTTGGGCGCGGCGTTGCCGTCGAGCACGCCCGCCGCGCCGGCCGTCACCGGCGAGGTAAAATCGAGCGCCGGCACCCCCGTGGTCGCGCTGGTGCCCGGCAACTCGTTGGAGTTCAGCGCGTAGCCGAACGCCAGGCGGTCGGCGGTGCCGTCGCCCCGGCCACCGGAGCGCCACTGCTCGCCGGTGTAGGAAATCGTCACACTCGAAAGTGCGGCACCGGTGTTGTTGCGCAGGATCACGCCGAAGTACGTGCTCGGGTTCGCCGAGCCGGTGAGGTTGCCCAGCGCCGCCTCGCCGTCGTTGAAGGCGTTGCCGAAGCTGTAGCCCTGCCCGGCGGCGGCGCTGCCGTCGCCGCGGCTAAACGCAGTGGCCGTGCCCGACTGCCGCCAGCGCCACCCCGTGAGTTCGCCCGCCGCCGAGGCGGTGAACGGCTGGGCGTCTACGCGGTTGAGGATGCCCGGTATCGGCACCTGCCCGGCGTTGTTCTGCCGCAGCGCGTCGAAGTTCTGCGCGTACGCGCCGCCGAACGACACGAACGGATTCTGCGCGTGCGCCGGCGCGGCGAGCGCCAGCAGGAGCGCGGCGGCGGGGAGGGCGGGGCGCATGGGTTGACCTGGGGTGGAGTTAGGGTAAGGCAGGGGAGAGTCTACCGACTCGCCCTCTGCCCGTCAACCCAAATCCCGCAACCGCCGCAGGTTACTCCCCGGCCGGCCCCGTCGCCGTGAACACGAGCTGGTCCCGCCCGAAGTCGTAGTCAACTTCCACCGACTGGCCGTCACTGACTTCGCCGGTCATCAGCCTCTTGGCCAGCGCCGTCTCGACCTCGCGCTGGATCGTGCGCTTCAGCGGCCGCGCCCCGTAGGCGGGGTCGTGGCCGACTTCGACCAAGTGCGTCTTCGCCCCGTCGGTGAGGCTGAGGGTGATCTTCCGATCCGCCAGGCGCTCGCGCACCCGGCCGAGTTGGATATCGATGATCTGCTTCAGGTCGTCCACACTCAGGGCGTGGAAGACGATGATCTCATCGACCCGGTTGAGGAACTCCGGCCGGAACGCCTTGCGGAGTTCGCCCAGCACCTCGGCCTTCATGCGGTCGTAGACCTCGCCGATGGTGGTGCCCTTGTAATGCAGTATTTTCTGCGAGCCGATGTTCGAAGTCATGATGCAGATCGTGTTCTTGAAGTCCACGACGCGGCCTTGACTGTCGGTCAGTCGTCCGTCGTCAAGCACCTGCAAGAGCACGTTGAATACATCCGGGTGCGCCTTCTCGATCTCGTCGAACAGCACCACGCTGTAGGGGCGCCGCCGGACGGCCTCGGTGAGCTGGCCGCCCTCGTCGTAGCCCACGTAACCGGGCGGCGCGCCGAGCAGG
>CAXTPM010000694.1:0-2894 GCA_964245865.1 uncultured Fimbriiglobus sp.
GTACCGGCACGACGCCGAGGCGGCGGCGATCGGGGTGGCGGCCCAGGGGTTGGCCAAGGCGGCCGAACTCCTCAGCGGCCGCTACACGCTCGTCGCCACCAACGTGCCCTACCTTGGGAGCGACAGCCAAGCACCGGTGATCGCCAGATATGTAGTGGATTACTACTCGCTGGGCCGAGAGGACTTAGCGACGGCGTTCGTGCTGCGGTGTCTGGAGTTGTGCGAATCTGGCGGTAGCACGGCTCTGGTAACGCCGCAGAACTGGCTGTTCCTCACCAGCTACAAGAAGCTCCGCGAGAAACTGTTGAAGGATCAGCAGTGGAACTTCGTTGCATGGCTGGGGCCGCGCGCCTTCGAGACGATCACCGGCGAAGTCGTCAATGTAGCGCTGCTAGCGATCACCGCCGAGAAGCCGGCGGGCAACCACCGCATGGCCGGGCTAGATGTGGCCGACGCACGGACGCCCACCGAGAAGGCCGAGCGGCTGGCTGGTGGCGGGGCGACGCCGGTGCAGCTGGTAGGGCAGGCGGAGCAGTTGCAGAACCCGGACTCGGTAGTCCGTACTAGTTCGCGCAGTGGAACCAGCAGTTTTGGAACGTACGCGACTTGCTACCAGGGCATTTCTAGCACCGACAGCCCCCGATATATACTCAACTTTTGGGAGTTGAACAATTCAATGAGCCAAGGATGGCGTTTTCTTCAGCAAGCACCTGAATCGACGGCATTACATTCTGGTCACGACTCGATCATCAGCGACGTTGTTTTCAGTAAAACTCTTTCAAGCGCTACAGTTCGTGGTAAGAAGGGTTGGGGCAAACGCGGTGTATCAATCGGTCAGATGAGTAGTCTTCCGGCCACTTCGCACCTTGGCGAGTGCTTCGCAGACTCCACGCCGACTATCATCCCAAAGTCCCCGCAATTTTTAACTGCAATCTGGTGCTTTTGCTCTGACCCAGAGTTTGCACGGGCAGTACGTCGCACCAATTCGAAACTGAGTGTCAACAACGGGTACATCAACAAGATTGACTTCGACCTTGCCCACTGGCAGGCGGTCGCCGCCGAGAAGTACCCCAACGGCCTGCCCGAGCCGCACTCGGACGGCCCGACGCAGTGGCTGTTCAAGGGCGACATCGCCACCAGCACCGACCCACTGCAAGTGGCTGTGGCGCGGCTGCTCGGCTACCGCTGGCCGGACCAGCCGCAGGAGGACGCGGTTGTCGATAGGCATGTGGACGACGACGGCATTGTCTGCCTGCCGGCGGCGCGGAGTGAAGCCCCCGCTGCCGAACGCCTCGCCGATTTGTTGCGGGCCGTCGGCCACAAGACCGAACTCGACCTGGCGGCGTGGCTGCGCGACAAGTTCTTCGACGAGCACTGCAAGCGGTTCCACCAGCGGCCCTTCGTCTGGCACGTCTGGGACGGCCGCAAGGACGGCTTCGCGGCCCTGGTGAACTACCACAAGTTGACCCACAAGACGCTGGAGAACCTGACCTACAGCTACCTCGGCGACTGGATCACGGCCCAGAGCAAGAGCGACAAAGTCGGGGCCGACCTTCGGCTCGCCGCCGCGCAAGCGTTGCAGGAGAAGCTGAAGCTGATCCTTGCCGGCGAGCCGCCCTACGACATCTTCGTGCGCTGGAAGCCGCTCTCCAAACAGGCCATCGGCTGGAACCCGGACCCGAACGACGGCGTGCGGATGAACATCCGCCCCTTTGTCAAGGCGGACATCCTCCGCAAGACGCCGAACGTCAAGTGGACCAAGGACCGCGGCAAGGAGCCGGCGCGGGACGGGGCCGAGTACCCGTGGTTCAACGCCGCCGGCGACCGGGTAAACGACATTCACCTGACGACATCGGAAAAGCAGGCGGCCCGCGATAAGATGGAGGCCAAGGGGGCCACGCCATGATTCGCACGGTGTCGATCCAGAACTTCAAGTGCCTCCGGGACGTGTCGGTGGACCTGGAGCGGTTCACGGTGTTCGTCGGCGCGAACGGCAGCGGGAAAACGAGCATCTTGCAGGCGATCGACCTGCTATGCCGGACATTCCGAGCGCAGCAGCCGGGCCAGTTGGATGCGGAGTACCAGTCGCATAGATCGTTCGGCACGACTGAGCCTGTGGAGTTATCGTGCCAGTCGGGCGATGCGCACTTCCGGTACTCCCCGCCGCTGCCGACGCAAGACCCCTACCGCGTCAACCAATCGGTCGAGTACGGGGTCGCGTTCGCCGATGAATCGAAGCCGACGAATTGGAGGCGGTGGCAGCCGGAATACGGTACCCTGCCGAGTTCGCTGTGGCTGCAACTGGAAGCGCCGCGCCTGCGCGAACACCACCAGCAGGGCTACGGCGGCCCCCAAGACATGCGTGCGATGGGAGTCAACGGGTCGGGCATGCACACGGTGCTAGCAAGCATGGCGCTCGAAGACCCGGACGAGTGGCAGAAACTCCAAGACGACCTGCGGCGCATCGTCCCGGCGATTCAGAGGTTGAGGCACACGCCGCAGTCGGAGTTGCTCTTCGACACGATCAACGGCAAGGGTCTGAAAGCCCAACAGGTCAGCGAGGGGACGCTACTGACGCTCGGCCTGTTGACGGCGGTCCACGGCGTGAACAAGCCGGGCGTGCTGCTCTTGGACGACCTCGACCGCGCCTTACATCCGAAGGCTCAGCGAGAGTTGATCGACTTGCTGCGCGGCGTGCAGGAGGCGAACCCCGAGATCCAGATCGTCGGCTCGACGCACTCGCCTTACCTGCTCGGCCGGATGGAGCCGAGCGAGGTGCGGGTGACGTACCTGGGCGAGGACGGCTCGACCGCGTGCGAGCCGCTCACTCGCCACCCGAAGTTCGACAAGTGGAAGGACGAGTTCCACCCCGGCGAGATGTGGAGCCTGTTCGG
>CAXTPM010000695.1:0-1869 GCA_964245865.1 uncultured Fimbriiglobus sp.
GCCCCGCTCGGGCGTGGTGTCGCCCGACGGCCTGCACCCCTCCCCCGACGAGACGCCGCGCCCCGGCGCGGAGGCCGACCGGCCCCCGCCCTTGCCGCGCGAGTTCGGCGACTACGTGCTGACCAAGGAACTCGGCCGCGGCGGCATGGGCGTGGTCTACCAGGCGCGCCAGAAGTCGCTCAACCGCGTCGTCGCCCTCAAAATGGTGCGCGAGGCGCATCTCTCGACCCCGGCGGATCGGGCGCGATTCCGGGCCGAGGCGGAGGCCGCGGCGCGGCTGCACCACCCGAACATCGTCACCGTGTACGAGGTGGGCAACGCCGACGGCCAGGCCTACTTCTGCATGGAGTACGTCGCCGGCGCCACCCTCGCCACTCGGGTGGTGGAGGCCGGGCCGATGCCCGCGCGCGAGGCGGCGCGCCTGGTGGGCCTCATCGCCCGCGCCGTCCACCACGCCCACGAGCACGGCATCCTGCACCGCGACTTGAAGCCGTCGAACATCCTCCTGGAACAAGCGGGGGCCGAGGGGAGTACCGGCTCGAACCTCTTGCCGACCCCGAAGGTGACGGACTTCGGGCTGGCGAAAGTCATCGACCGCACCGAGTCGCTCACCCGCACCGGCGCGGTGGTCGGCACCCCGTCCTACATGGCCCCCGAGCAGGCGACCGGGCGAAAAGATGTCAACGCGGCAGTGGACGTGTATTCGCTGGGCGCGATCCTGTACGAACTCCTGACCGGGCGCCCGCCGTTCCGCGCGGCGCACCCCGTCGATACGCTCTTGATGGTGCTCGAACAGGAGCCGGTGCCGCCGCGCGACTTGGTGCCGACGGTGGACCGCGACCTCGAACTCGTCTGCCTGAAGTGCCTGCAAAAGCCCTCGGAGTTGCGCTACGCCTCGGCCGCACTGTTGGCCGACGACCTCGACGCGTTCCTCGCCGGCGAGCCGATGTCGGTCGCGCACGGCAGCTTCGGCGAGTTCGTCAGCCGGCTACTGCGCGAGACGCACCACGCGGCGGTGCTCGAAAACTGGGGCTTGCTGTGGATGTGGCACAGCCTGATGATTTTCCTGTTGTGCCTCACCACGCAAATCATGGCGTGGGAGCAGATCGAGTCGCACTCGGCGTACCTCGCGGTCTGGGGCACCGGACTCGTCGCGTGGAGCGCCATCTTCTGGCGCCTGCGCCGCCGCGGCGGGCCGGTGCTGTTCGTCGAGCGGCAGGTGGCGCACGCCTGGGCCGGGTCGGTCGTGGCGTCGATCGGCCTCTTCCTCATCGAAGTGGTGAAGGGCCAGCAGTCGCTCACGCTCTCGCCGGTGCTGCCGCTGATCGCGGGGATGGTCTTCTTCGTCAAAGCGGGCACGCTCTCGGGCCAGTTCTACCTCGCGGCCGGGGCGTACTTCCTCACCGCCCTGGCGATGGCGCAGTTCCCCCAGGTCGGGCACCTGCTGTTCGGGGTGGTGAGTGCCGCGTCGTTCTTCGTGCCGGGGCTGAAGTATTACCGGCAGCGGCGCGGGCGATTGAAGGGTGAAGAGTGAAGGGCGAAGAGTGAAGCAAAGACCGCGTGCCCAGACTAATCTCAATTTTACTCTTCACCCTTCACTCTTCGAGCGCAGCGAATGCTCCCTCCCACCGCGCAAGCCCAACTCACGCTCGTCTTGCTCGGCTGGGCGCTCCTGACCCTGAGTGCCTCCGTCGTCGCGCTCGGCCGGAGTCCGCGCGAGTGGTGGCGGGCGTTCTGGTGGATGAGCGGGCTGTGGGGCGCGGTCGATGGCGCCATCGCTTATGCCGGCCTGGCGTTTCTGATTTACACCGGCAGCAATGGCAGCCTGGCGCTACGCACGGTCAAGGCGGTGCTGACCATCGCCGCGAT
>CAXTPM010000695.1:1879-2894 GCA_964245865.1 uncultured Fimbriiglobus sp.
CCGTCGATGGCGCCATCGCCTATGCCGGCCTGGTGCGCGACCCCGTGCCGCCGGGGGAGTTGGGGCGGCTCTTACTGATTAACGCCGGACTGGATGTAGGGTATTTGCTCGCCGGGACGGTGCTCTATACCCGCACGCGCCCCTTGCTGCGCGGGTTCGGGATGGCGATTCTGATGCACGGACTATTCTTACTCGTGCTCGACCTGTACTTCTGGCGGCAGCTCGTGCCAAATTAAATCCGTGCGGAGGGCGTCCCGTGCGACTCGGCTTCGTCTCGGCCATCTTCCCAGACTTATCACTTGATGAAGTCTTCGAGTTCGCGTCCGGCGAGGGCTTCGCGTGCGTCGAGGTGATGTGCTGGCCACGTGGTAAGGCCGATCGGCGCTACGCGGGGGTGTCGCACCTCGATGTCACCAGTCTGAGTGAGGCGCGCGTTGCCGGAGTGCTCGACCTGGTGGCCCGCACGGGGGTCTCGATCTCCGCACTCGGCTACTACCCGAACCCGCTCGACGCCGACGCGGCGCACCGCCACGAGGTGCAGGCCCACCTGAAGCGCGTCATCGACGCGGCGCCGGCGCTCGGACTGGATGTGGTGAACACGTTCATCGGCCGCGACCCCGCCAAGAGCGTCGCCGACACGCTGGCCCAGGTGCGCGAGGTCTGGCCGAACCTAATCGACCACGCCCGGAGTGCCGGGGTGCGGCTCGGCATCGAGAACTGCCCGATGCTATTCTCGCAAGACGAGTGGCCGGGCGGCAAGAACGTCGCCTCGACGCCGGAGGTCTGGCGCGAACTGTGCGAGATGTTCCCGACCGATTCGTTGTGGCTGAACTTCGACCCGTCGCACCTGGTGTGGCAGGGGATCGACTGCGCGCAAGCAATCCGCGAATTCGGCCCGCACATCGCGCACGTCCACGCCAAGGACGAGCGCATCGACCGCCAGCGGCTCTACGAAGTGGGTTACATGGGCACCGGGTGGCACAAGCCGAAGCTCCCTGGATTGGGAGACGTGAAG
>CAXTPM010000696.1:0-2892 GCA_964245865.1 uncultured Fimbriiglobus sp.
CTCGGCGACTCCCCCCCACCCTAGCCCTCCCCCTCCAAGGGGGGAGGGGACTGGAGCGCGGCCCCGACTACCCCCCCGTTCGAGCCGCCCCATGCCAGCCCCGCCGTCCGCCGACGAAACCGCCCTGCTCGCCGCCGTCGCGGCCGACCCCGCCGCCGAGTTGCCGAGGCTCGTGCTGGCCGACTACTTCGAGGAGCGCGCCGACCCGCGCGGCGAGTACATTCGCCTGGAGTGCCACCTCTCGCACCTCGCGGTCGAGCACGCCGAGTGGCCACTCGTGGCGGGGCGGATGGCCGAACTGCGGGCCGAGTGGCCGGAGCCAATTGATGCGTGGGCCGATCACGTGGGCGCGGCCCGGATGACGGCGGCGCTGCCGAGGCTGCGGGAGAAGCTGGAGCGGCGGCGGCGCGACGATCGGCGCCTGAGACGCCACGGCCATGATTCGCGCCGATACCAGATCGACCCACCGCGAACCGAGGCCGAGGTGGCCGAGTTCGAGACGCATTGCGGGGTGCGGCTGCCGGGGGAGTACCGAGCATTCGTACTCGGCTTCGGCGACGGTGGCGTAGAGCCAGCTCTCAGGTTGCACCGACTCCTCGTGTTGCCAAACGAGGCAAACCTGGGCGCCGCTCCGCTGTGGGCCAGTCTGGTGGACGCCGGGCGGCTAGGGGCACAATTGCGGGCCGACCCGGACCTCAGATCGGCGCCGCCCCTTTCCGCCGAGACATTCCCCCGACTCCGGGACGCGGCGGGCGCCTTGATAATTGTCAGCGGCGTCGGCGACCGAGAAGAGTTCGTCTTCCTCGTCCTCGTGGGGGAGCTGCGCGGCACGGTGTGGCACTACACAGACCATTTCTCGCCCCCCGTCGATTGCGAGGGCTACCCGCTCCACCCCCTCGGCCACCCGCTCGGCTTCCTCGACTGGTACGAAGCCTGGCTCGATTCGTCGCTGGCGACACCGCCCCGCCTCTAGCCGGCGGACCCAGGGACGTTCGCTCCTGGGCCTTCCCCTCGAGCTTTTCCCTTATCCTTGACCCGTCACTCCCCATCCTTGCCGCCGAATCCGTTCTATGCTCCCCGCTGTTGGCCCCCCGCCGCGCTGGGTGCAGTCCGCATGCCGCTTTCGAGTCCGTCCGCCGCGAGCCTCACCGGCCTCGCCGGCCCACTAGTCGCGGAGTTGCGCCGCAAGGCCCACGCCAGGCTCGCCGAGCGCGTGGACCTCGTGCGCAACCGCCACAAGCCGCTCTCGATCCTGCGCGCCGAGGGGCGGCGCGTGGTCGATGCGTGCCTCGACCAAGAGTCAACCACGCTCAGCCGCACCGAGCGCGACCGACTCGGCGAGGACATCCTCGCAGAGTCGCCGTCGTTCGGCCCCCTCGAGGAACTGTTCCGCGACGAGGCGGTGCGCGAAATCTTGGTGCTCGCGCCGCAGCAGATTATTGCGCTGAAGGGGGAAAATTGGAGTCCGACGAGCCAGCGCTTCCGCGACGCCGAGCAGTGGCAGTCCGTGCTCGCGCGCTGGGTCGAGGTCGGCGAGTCGCTGTCGCTCGAACCCGCGACGGCGGTGCTGGTCGATGTGCGGCTGGCGAACGGCTTCCGCGTGGTGTCCGTGGTGCCGCCCGCGATTCTGGGGGTGCCGCCGCAAGCCTTGCTGGTGCGCGGGGCGATCATCACCACGCCGATGCCGATGGCGTACCCGTCGAGCGCGGCCGGCACGATGTCGGCGTTCCCGACCCCCGCGCGCAGTCCGTTCGGCCCGGCGCGGCCCCTCGGCGGGGGGGGCGGCTCGCAGGCGCTCAACTTCCCCCCCCCGCGCGCCGTGCCGACTACTGCGGCCGGCCCGGCGTCGGCGACGAACATCCCCCGCCCGGTCCCCCCCGACGCCCCGCGCTCCTCGGCGTTCCTCACCCAGCCGGCGCCCGACTCGGCGCCCCCGGCGTTCGACCCCCACGCCAAGTTGCGCCAGCGCGTCGCCGGGCGCATCGTCTCGAAGCTCGCCGGCGCGGGGGTGTACGACCTCAACCAAATCCCGTTGCCGGAGCTGCGCCGCATCATCCAGGCGAACGTCGAGGAGATCAGCGCCCACGACCGCCTCGGCCTCGACGGCGCGGCCACCGAGCGCCTGGCACTCGAGATTCTCGCCGGGATGAACCGCTAGTCGTGGCGCGTGGCTCGTGATTCGTGGCCTGCGGCAGAGGGGAAAGCGAAGAGGCGGCGGAGCACGAGTGGCGCGGCGGCGAGGGCGAGCAGCGAGGCGGCGAGTTTCCAGGTCAGCACCCCGCCGGCGTCCACCCGGCCGAGTTCGGCGCCGGCGTTCACGTACAACGCCGCGCCGGGGACCATGCCGAGGGCCGTGGCCCACAGGTACGTGCGCGCCCGCACGCCGGTGAGGCCCAGGCCCAGGTTCAGGAGCGCGAACGGCACCGCCGGCACCAGGCGCAGGCTGACCACCGCCCAGCCGCCGGAGTCGTCGAGCGCCGCGTTCAGCTTGTCCAGGCGCGAGCCGAGTCGCCGCGCCGCCCAGTCGCGCAGCAGGTACCGGCTCGACCCGAATGCCAGCGTCGCGCCGAGGGTCGCCCCCGTCCACGCCGCGGCGAACCCTGGGCCGCGCCCTAGCGCCGCGCCGCACGCCAGACTGAGGGGCGCCGCGACCGGCAGCGACAGCCCGGTGAGGAGGGCGTAGACGAGGGCGGCAAGGATGACGGCGAGGGTGGGATACTCGGCGGCGAAGGCGCGCCCGCCTTCGAGCAGCGCGGGCCAGTTGGGAAGCCACTCAGGGCGCTGGCGGGCGGCGACGAGGACGGCCGCAAGGGCCACGGTGAAGGCGAGAGCGACGAGGGGGCGAGCCAAGAGACCTCACCCCCCGGCCCCCTCTCCCAGGAGGAGAGGGGG
>CAXTPM010000697.1:0-2877 GCA_964245865.1 uncultured Fimbriiglobus sp.
GAGGTCGCCCGCGTGACCGCCGCCGACGCCGACCTCGCCCTCGGCGTCTGGGTGCTGAAGCGGCACAAGACGGCGAAGAAGACCGGCAAGCCCCGCGTCGTCTACCTCAACCCGGCGATGGCCGACCTCACCCGGACCCTGGTTGCTAAACACCCCGACGGCCCGCTCTTCCGGGGTCCGCGCGGCGGCAAGCCCTTCACCCCCAACGGCGTCCGCTGCCGCTTCCGCCGGCTCCGGGAGAAGCTGCCGCACCTCGAACACTTCGTGGCGTACAACGCCCGCCACACGTTTTGCACCACCGCACTGGTCAACGGCGTCGGGGTCGCCCAGGTGGCCGAGTTGATGGGCCACGCCGACATCGGCATGGTCAGCCGGGTGTACTCGCACCTGGCCGGGCAGGTCGCCCACATGCGCGAGGCCGCCGCCAGGGCTACGTCGGGGTGATGTGCCGCAGGGCCGGGGCGCCGCCCGGCCCGGCCCCCGCCCCGGCCTCGACCTTGAGCGCGTCGAGGAACGCGCCGAGGTCGGCCTCGCCGATCAGGATCTTGCCCCGCCGGCCGGCCCCGCCGAGGCGCAGGTGCGCGAGCCGCCGCTCGTGGCACCAGCGGTAGACCAGGCTCGGCGACACGCCGAGCCGCTCGGCCGCCTGCCGCACGCTGAGCCGCCTATCCATCGTGTCTGTCGTCACGTCGCCACCCCCAATTCCCGGTGCCGCAGCCACCACATTCCGCCCGCCGCCCCTTGCCGGAACTGCCGGCTAATGTAATCATTGTAATCGGTGTGATAGCCGAAGACAACTCCGAACGGTGCGAACATGACGGCCGAGTCCTTCCCCCCACCCCGTGGCCGGCCCGACGGCGGCCGCGAGCGCGTCGTGTACCTGCTCGCCCACCTGTTCGGCGGCAACCAGCGCGCGATGGCCAGGGCGCTGGGCGTCTCGCAGGCGCTGATCAGCCAGGTCGTCAACGGCAACCGTGCCGCCGGGCCGCGCCTCATGGCCGCGCTGGCGCGACACCCCGGCGTCGATCCCGAGTGGCTGCGGGGCGGCACCGGGCAGCCCCTGGTACTCCCCGAGCGCGGCACCCTGCCCGTCGCGGCCGGGCTACTCCCCGGCCCGCCGCTCCTGTTCCCCCAACTCCTGAGCGGGTCGCGGCACCCGGTCGCCGACGCGCTGGGGAGGCCCACGCGCTACTGGGTAGCCCTGGCGCCCGACTCCGACCTGGTGCGCGAGCCGCGCCTGCGCCTGGCCCCCGGCGACCTGCTCCTGCTGGAGGCCGACCCGGCGTGGACGCGCCGGCCCGACCTCACCGACGGCCGGCTGTGCGGGGTCCGCCTCGCGGCCCGCCCGGAGCCGGTCTACCGCCTCGGCCGCGTGGCGCCGGCCGACGCCGGGGCGGTGGTGTCGCTCTTCGGCGGGGCGTTCGTGCCGCCCTACAGGCCGACGCCCAGTCGCGTGATCCGTACCCCCGAGGCGATCGAGGCTAGGAAGCTTGCGCGCGAGCGGGCCGTGGCGGAGGCCCGGCGGGCCGCCGCCGAGGGGCTGCCGATCGACCGCGCCGACATCGTGGCGGTCCAGGTCTACATGGCCCGGCCCGAACTCTTTTAACCGAAGCGCCGGCCCCGGCGACGAGCCCGCGCCATGCGCGGGTATCTCGTGAACTTCGACTCACTCCCCGACCCGCACCATGAGAATTCTCGACATGCCCGACCGAACCGACAACGCCCCGCCCCGCGACCGTGCCGACGACGCCCGCGCTGGCCCGCCGCCCGCGCCGGGGCTGGTGGAATCGATTCTCGACCGGCTGATGCTGCGCGGCGACCAGAGAGAAGCCGTGGGGGCGTACCTCGCCGCCGAGGACCACGCCACGGTCAAGGTCGTTGATCTGCCGACCGGCGCCGGCAAGTCGCGGGTGGGGGTGGCGGCCGTGGCGTACCACGCCGCAGCCGGGCGCGATGTCCTCTGGGCGTGCAAGAGCCGTCGCCTCCTCCGGCAGGCGGCCGGCACCCTCGCGGAATACTTCCCCGAACACAGGCCCCGAATCCGCTGGCTGGCCGGCGGGCGGTGCGACCGCGTGCCGCCGGGGAGCATCACCTTTGCGACCCTCCAGGCTTGGCACGCGCGCCGCCACGCACTGCCCCCGGCGCTGTCGCCCTTGGCCCTCCCGGCAATCGTCTGGGACGAGTTCCACTGGGCGTACGACCGGTCGATCGGCCGCGCCTTCCTCGGCGCCTACCTGGGGCGCGTGCCGATCCTCGGCCTCAGCGCGACGCCGCCGGCCACCGGCCCGGCCGAGGTGGTCTACCGGGGGCGCCCCGAGGACTACTTCGGCACCGTCCTGGCGACGCCCGTGTTCGAGAGCGTCGAGACCGGGGTGGACTGGTCGCCGGAGTTGCGGAACAACGACTACTCCCCGGAGTCGCTGCGGCGCCTGGCCGCGAGCGCCCGCCGCAACAACGTCATCGCGGACAAGGCGGCCGAACTGGTCACGACGGGTCGGGCCAAGTGCATCATCGTGTTCGCGGCCACCATCGCCCACGCCGAGCGCTTGACCACCCGCCTGTCGGAGCGGGGGCTGGTGGCGCTCGCCGTCCACTCCGGCCAGACGCCGCGCGAGCAGCGGGAGGCCGAGGCGCGCTTCCGCGCCGGCTTGGTCAGCGTGCTCGTCAACGTCGATCAACTGGCCGAGGGGTTCGACCACCCCCAGGTCGATGCCATCCTCCTCACCCGCCCCACCCGGAGCCGGCGGCGGTGGGTCCAGGCGGTCGGGCGCGGAGCCCGCAGGGCCCCGGGTAAGGCCACGTTCCTGGTCGTCGATTTCGCCGACAACGTCGCCCGCTTCGCCGCGGGGCCCGTGGCGGCCGCCGCCGTGTACCCCT
>CAXTPM010000698.1:0-2862 GCA_964245865.1 uncultured Fimbriiglobus sp.
CCGTACTCGCCGGAGCTGAACCCGGTGGAGCGGCTGTGGCACTACCTGCGCGAGCACCACTGGTCGAACCGGGTGTACAGGGACTACGCGGCCCTGGAGCGGGCCGCGCTGGACGCCTGGCGGCGGGTCTGCCTCGACGCCGGGCGCGTCAAAACATTGTGCCGCTGCGAGTACCTGCCGGCGGGAAGTTGATAAATGGGATGCGTATGACATCGTTCTCGAGGCCCAGGTCCATCTATTGGATCGTGGTCAGTTCTTGCCGCAACGGGCGCCCGTTCGCCGTCTCGAGTTTCGTCCGCCTCCACAAGCCGACCACGCTGTCCTTAAGGCGGTCGAGCGAGTCCCGAGTTCGTAGTGCCTTCGCCTCGGGACTCGGCTTCGCCTCCGGCGCGGCGGTCTTCGGCGGCGGGGCCGGCTCCTGCCGCGGCTCGCGCCGGAAGGTGTAGGTGTAGACCTCGACGGCACTGGGTGCGGTGGCGCCCACCACTTTGGGGGGGACGGGGTTGGTTTCGCCGGCGAAGAACGGGATCGAGAGCCGGAGCCGGTCGCCGTCGAGCCGCAGCGACGCGGTCACGTCCGACCCGGACAGGCCAGCAGATCCGCCCGCGGGGAAGAAGAAGTCGAGCGACACCCGCGCCGGGGGGCCGGCCGCGACGCGCAGTTTGCCCGCCCGCGCCGAGCGGAGGTTCGTAACCCCGCCCCGGCCGGCGACGAGGAACCTCGTCTCCCCCCGGACCTCGCCGCCAGCGCCGACCGACTCGACGGTGACCCGCTCGATGAGCGTCAGGTTCTTCGGCACCGGGCCCGGCGCCACGATCAGCAGCGGCGGCTCAACCTCGACCCCCACCGGCTCCCACACTCCGATCAGCCTCGCCTCGACCGAGTCGGCGGCGAGAGTCGGGGCGGCGGGTGCCCCGCCGCCTGGGGGCGCGGGCGCCTGCGTCTCCTGCGGCCCCGCCGCTCCGACCCCGACCCGTCCGCCCGCGCCGGCGGTCACGCCCACGGCGGCGATGGCCACGCCCACGCCCGCCGCGACCAGCTTCAACTTCACGAACAGTGCCATCCGCTTGACCTCAAAGAGTAACAGTTTCGCCGTCGGACTGACTCCCGCTACCCACACCCCGGCCACTACGGGCGGCGGCACGCTCGCCCCCGAACTCGGCGACAGCAGTGCCGCCAAGGCCGCGCCCGCCGCCGGCCCGCCCAGCCGCCTCGCCAACTGCCGATGGGCACTCGCCAGCCGGCTACTCAGGGTGCCGATGGGGACGCCCAGGCGCTCGGCGGCGGCCTGGCGCGGCAGCCCCTCGAGTTCGCACAGCACCACCGCCTCGCGCAAGTAGTCCGGCAGCCTCGACAGCGCCGCGTCGAGGGCGGCCAAGTCCTCGGCCGACTCGGCCCCGCCGGCGGGGTGAACCGCCTCGGGCTTGGCGGCCCGGCGCTCGCGCCTGGCCCGGCGCAGTTGCCGGCGGCGCAGTTGCATTGCGACCCGGCGGGCGGCGCCGTGGAGCCACCCGGCCACGCTCGGCCGGCCGGCCAGCGCCCCGGCCCTTTCGGCCAGGAGCGCGAACGCCACTTGGGCCGCGTCGTCGGCGTCGTCGGCGTTGCCCAGCACCCGAAGCGCAGCCGCGCGGGCCATGCCCCCGTGCCGAGTCACCAGGAGCGCGAACGCCGCCTCGGACCCTCGGCGGTAGTGCGCCAGCAACTCGCCGTCGGGGAGCGGCGCGAGGGCGGGCGCCGCCAGCCGCGCCAGCAGCCGGCCCAGCGGGTGGGCGGGGGGCGGCTCCGGTCGGGTCGGCGTCGTGTCCACACCAGTCCCTCGCCGCCGGGTGCCGGAAACGTCGCGCGATTTTCGGGGCGTCGGGACGGTGGCGTCCTTTAGCGGTCGCCGGGCGCGGACGGGCCGAGCGCGCGGTAGAGCGCCCGCAGTTCCGCCCCGCCGAGTCCCAGTCCGCCGCGGCCGCCGAGGTAGCGCTTCAGGGCGGCGGGTGTGGGAGTGCCCCCGCACGCGGCGCTCAGCTCATCGGCGGCGTGGCCCCGGACCTCGGCGGCCCGGCGGGTGTCGCCGAGCACGAGTCCGGGCCGCAGGTCCGCGCCGGGGTCGGGGTCGGGCACGGCGTGTAACTCCGTGGCGGGTGAGTGCGAGATCGGGAGGTGAGTGCGCGTCGCGTGGGGGGCGTGATTCTAGGATTTCCCGCCGGGAAGACCCATACGAGACTACCCGGCCGACGCGCCGGGTGGGGAGCCCGGTTCGGCGTCCGGGGGCCGCAGGCGCGACCGCAACTCCGCGATCTCGGCGGCAATGCTTTCGTCGCCTTCGTAGTCGTTTAGCAGACTGATGTCCTCCAACTTCTCGATGGCCAGCCGCAGGTGGCGGTCCAGGTCATCGACCGGCCAGATGTACACCCGCCCGAGGACCACCAGCGCGTACGCCGCCGCCCGAATCTTGCCGGCGCACTCCTCCACGTCCTTTGTCTTGAGCGCCTTCTCGACCCGCTGGGCCAGCTTGGTGGCGGCGAACAGGTCGCCGAACCAGTCGGCCGCGTTGACGTTGTCCCACGCCGCCGTGCCCCACGCGCCCATTACGGCCCCTTACGATGTGTCCGACGCCGCCGAACCCTGAACTAGCTCCCGCGCCGGCGCGGGAGCTATCGCTGAGCGCGCCCTCGACTTTAGTAACCCGCCCCGACACGGCAACCTCACGCTGCGGGGCCTACGCAATCGCCACAACCGGCCCCATGGGGGAGCGGACGCACCCGGCGAACACCTGCCCATTCCGGTAGCACCGCCGCCCGGTTTGCGGGCGCCCCTCATACCGAATCCGGCTGATGCGTAACCCTCTCCAACGGTGGGAGGGTTTCCCAT
>CAXTPM010000699.1:0-2857 GCA_964245865.1 uncultured Fimbriiglobus sp.
ACGACGCTGAACAGGGCTACGAGCAGGTTGTCGCCGTACCGCATCTCCTCGTCCGGCCGGAACCGCCAGCCCAAAAGCTGCGAGGACGCGACTGCAGCAGCGGCCCCCCACACCTGCCGAACCTTCGAGAACAGGTCGAGCAGGTACTTCACTGAAGCACGTAGTCGCCGGGCTTGTCGAACTTCACTTTCTTGGGCTTGCTCACCCGGCCGCCACCCCAGTCGATGCGGTAGTAGAAAGTGCCGCCGAGGTTAGCTGGGTTCTGCGTCACGGCAAGCCACTTGTCGGACGCGAGGTCGGGGTCGCGGCCCTTCAACTTGACGAGTTCGTACTCCAGGGCCGACACCAGCGACACCGACCCGCCCGTCGGCTTCGTCGCCAGGTTGACGAGGACGATCACGGTTTGGTAAGTCAGCACGCTCTTGGCCGGCCCGAACCCGCGTGCCCGGCGGAACGCGGCGTAGCACTCGCCGAACGAGGCGTCGAGTTTGTCACGCTCGGACTGAATCAACTCCCCGCAGTCGGGGCCGGCGGCCGCAGCGAGGGCCGCCGCCGCCTCCCCGGCACGCTTGAAGTACGGGTCGAAGTCGTCGCAGTCCGCGAAGAGGGTTTTGTACTCGGCCGTTTCGGCGAGTATCTTCCCGCACTCGACCAGGGCCGCCAGTCCAGGGTCGCCCGTAACGGTCTGCCGCTGCTTGACTGCGGGCCGCACGAGTACCAGATCGCCGCCGCTTTTGGTCGGCCGGTAGTCCAGGCGGGCCGGGGTAACGGCGAGGTCGCCGTCCGGCATCTGTAGCCGCTGGACCAACGCCCCCACGTCCGGGGCGGTCACACGGCCCGAGTCGGCCGGTGGGGCGAGGGCGAGCCACAAGAAGGCGTGCAGCATGGAGTGGTTTCTGCGTGCGGTTCGGCAGGGTTCGGACTGAATGTACACTATCCACCCCGGCGGTAAACTGTCAAGCCCCGCTCGCACCACCGGCGGCACCCGCCGCAGCAAGCTGGGTGTGGATGAGCCATGGTCTCGACCACCCACCCAGGTCGTCGCGGCTCCCGGTGTACTCGCCGTTGCCGCGAGTGTCGAACCAGTTGTACACTTCGTCCTCCTACCCGTTCGGCAGTGCGATCGCCTGCTCTCGCATTTCGTTGCGGTAGCCCGGTGCTCGTCATGGAAGACAGTCGCGGCGTCGCCGACGCTGACATCCGGCGCGGGCCGACCACACCAGACGCGACCAAGTTCCGGGACTACGGCGGCTTCTACGCGCTCACCACCGGCGGGCGGTTCACGACCGCCGGGGCCGAGTTGCGGGGGGCAGAATTCGGGGACTTGTAGCCGGTCGCGCCGGCCCGCCCGTTACTCAGTTCGCGGTGTTGCGGTCGGCCCGCTCGTTCGACTCGCAGACCGCCTGCGACAGTTCGTCGGTGAGTTCTCGCGTAAGCACGTTCGCGTCCCCGAGCCGCCCCCCGCCGCACAGCCGCGCCTCCGACTCCCCCCAGCTCCGCCTCGCCGCGTCGGGCGTATTCGGGTTGAGTAGGGTTGAGATGTCGAGGTGCGAGATGAAGCTGAGGGGCGGTGACCCGCCGGCAGAACGCCCGGACCTCGGAGATGTCGTGCGGGTCGCGGGGGTCGGCGTCGAACCCCCGGACGGCGCAGACGACGCTGTCGTAGGAGCCGTCCTCGCGCCCCCGCCTCACGACCCGTATCTGGTCGAGGATGTCGGCGTTCGTGGCGTCGATGCCCAGTTCGACGCTGAGGATGCGTTCGGCCATCGGAGCCTCGGGGTGCTCAGGGTCGGCGGTTTGACGGGCGTATACTGGTCACCCGCCCCCGCCCGAGCCAAGCGTCAAACCTGCTGCGCCCCGGATATTTCTGCGCCCTTCTGGAAGTACCACTCTTCGAGCGCCGCGAACTCCGAGTGCTGTGTCCACACCGACACGTCGAGTGTCCACAGGTGCGCGTGCCGGGACAGGTAGATCCCGGCGCGCTTGATTTCGGGGAAGCCGGCGGGGTCCGCCGCGCGCTCCCGCCGGGCGACGAGGACGTAGTGCAGGAGCTGGTCGAGGGCATTAGCCGTGACCTCGGCGATCTTGAGCGTCTTCACGTCCACGAGCAGGTCGCCGGCGACGACATCCGCGTCCGTGCCGCCGACGAGGCGCCCGGACGCACCGAAAGTCGGGTTGAGCAGGAGCGGCTCGCGGCTCGTGAACTCGGCGAACGGCACGATGTCGAGCAGGGCGAGCAGTTCCTCGGCGTCTCCGGCCGAGGCGTCCTCGAAGTCCCGGCCGAGCCTGTGGACGCGGACGATCGGGTCGAGCTTGGCGAGCCGGAGGGCGTGCCCGGCCACTCGTCTTATGTCTTCTGGCGTCGGGGACGCGAGGCCGACGTTGCTGCAGCAGCCGAACCGAAGCCCACCACGTCAGCAGGGATGCCGGGGTCGCCGCCGCCGCGACCCCGATGACGAGGCCTCCCCCCTTCAACGAGTCCTCTCCCAGGTGACGGTCTGCGGCTGTTTATTCGGCGACCCCGTTAGCGCGATGCGGTCGGGGCCGTCCCAGGCGAGTTCGTCGTCGCCCACCAGGGCGTGGAGGCGGCCCCTGCCGCCGAGCCACGCGGGGAGCGGGTTGAGCACCACCGGCCGCTCGAGCCGCCCCCCGGCCACGCGCCAGCGGCCAAGCAGGGGCGCGTCCCGGCGGAGGGCGCCGGTGGGGGTGTGGACCGTGCGCCATCCCGCGGTGCGGTCGGGCAGCAGAACCATCTCGTCGATGAAGGGCGGGCCGAGGTCGGGGTCGGGCTTGACCTCGCGCCAGGTGCCGACCAGCCGGCGCTCTTCGTCGGTGAGGCGCCCCGACGCCAGCCACC
>CAXTPM010000700.1:0-2847 GCA_964245865.1 uncultured Fimbriiglobus sp.
GTGCGGAAGTTCGCCCGCCAGTACCCGGTGCCGACGTACGTCTGCGAGTTCCTGCTCGGGCGGTACTGTGCTAGCACCGACGAGGGCGAGATTCAGGAGGGGCTGGGGATCGTCGAGCGGCAGCTCCGCGACCGGGCGGTGCGGAGCGGCGAGGAGGAGTTGTTCAAGGCCCGCGCGCGGGAGGGCGGGTCGGTCAAGCTGATTGACATCGTGTCGGCCCGGCTGGACGCCAAGACGGACTCGTACGTCGCCACCCTGCCGAGCCTGCAACTGAAGGACGTAGGCGTCGAGGACAAGCTGGTCCGGGACAACGAGCGGATGCTGACCGGCGGGTTCTACGCCGAGGTCGATCTCACCTACGACGCGGTGATCGCCCAGGAGAAGAGCGGCAGGCCGTTCGCCGTCGCGGCCCTGCGGCCCATCCAGTTGTCGAAGCGGGACGTGCTGACGGCGCTGTGCGAGGGCCGCGCGAAGTTCACGACCGCCGAGTGGAAGCGGTTCCTGCTCCGCAGCGTCGGCTTGGAGCCGACCGGCATGTCCCCCCGCCAGGCCGACGTGCTGCTGCTGCGGATGGTCCCGTTCGTGGAGGCGAACTACAACCTGGTCGAACTCGGGCCGAGGGGGACGGGCAAGAGCCACCTGTACCAGCAGGTCTCCCCGTACTCCCACCTGGTCAGCGGCGGCAAGGCCACGGTCGCCCGGATGTTCGTGAACAACGCAACGGGGCAGCGCGGGCTGGTGTGCCTATACGACGTGGTCTGCTTCGACGAGGTGTCGGGCGTCTCGTTCGACCAGAAGGACGGCGTCAACATCCTCAAGGGCTACATGGAGTCCGGCGAGTTCAGCCGCGGCAAGGAGAGCATCCGGGCCTCGGGGTCGGTCGTGATGGTCGGCAACTTCGACGTGGACGTGGCCCACCAGCAGCGGGTCGGGCACCTGTTCGGCCCCATGCCCCCGGAGATGCGCAACGACACGGCGTTCATGGACCGCGTCCACTGCTACCTGCCGGGCTGGGACGTGCCGAAGGTCGGCGAGGCCGCCAAGACGGACCACTTCGGGCTGGTGTCCGACTTCCTGAGCGAGTGCTGGAACCGCCTCCGCGGCCAGAGCCGGGTGTCCGCCCTCCAGGGCCGGGTGGCGTTCGGCGGCGCCCTCAGCGGCCGGGACCAGAACGCCGCCAGCAAGACGGCGAGCGGCCTGCTGAAACTGCTCCACCCCTCGCCGGACGGGCGGGTCCCCGACGAGGACCTGGAGTGGGCCGTGCGGCTGGCCCTGGAGTGCCGGCGGCGGGTGAAGGAGCAGCAGAAGAGGGTCGGGTCCGCCGAGTTCCGCGGCACGCAGTTCAGCTACACCCTCGGCAGCGACGGCGTGGAGCAGTTCGTCGCCACCCCGGAACTCCAGAGCGAGGACCACGTGGGCCGCGACCCGCTGCCGCCCGGACAGGTGTGGGGCGTCGGCCTGGGCGGCCAGGACGAGGGGGCGGGCCTCTACCGCATCGAAGTGACCGAGAGCGCCGGCGGCGGGGTCCGCATCCTGAACCGGCCCGCCCCGCGAGCCTTCGCCGAGTCGGTGAAGTACGCCGAGGCGAACCTGTACTCGCGCGGCCCGGAACTGGTCGGCGACCGCAACCCCCGCGAGCACGAGTTCTCAGTCCAGCTGCGGGCGTTCGGCGCGGGCAAGGGGGGCCGCTCGCTCGGCGTCGCGGCGCTGCTGGCGATGTCCAGTGCGCTGATCGGGAGGAGCCTGCGCGGGGGACTGGTGGTGGTCGGCGGGCTGAACCTGGGCGGCTCCATCGACCCCGTGCCGGACGCCGCCGACGCGGTGGAACTGGCCGTCGAGAGGGGGGCGTCGGTGGTGCTGATGCCGGTGTCGGCCCGGAAGCAACTCTTCGACCTGTCCGACGACATGGCGACGAGGGTGAACGTGCTGTTCTACGGCGACGTGCGGGAGGCGCTCATTAAGGCGATCGCGGACTGACTCGGGTTCCGGCGGTCGGTGGCAACGTCTCGCCGATTGTGGTTGCAACCCTACCCCGGACGGTTCGGAGGTAACGCGGGCCGTCGTCGAGGAAGGCGAGCGTTGCGACACCGGCTACGGGCAGCGAGTCGCGGTGGCTGCGGCGCCGACTTGCTTCCCGCAGCCGGCACGCCTCGCACGGGGCGAGAATGGCAGCCTGATTCCCAAAAAGCACTTTTGGATTACTGACTTTGTCTATCGTCTTCCTACTCGTCTCCACGTTCGTGGTCGTTACCGGCGAGGAGAAGCGCTTGGTCGGTCTCGCCGCAGCGGTAGGGGCGCGTGCGCGGGAACGTCCGTCTGGAGCTGGCCGTGCGGCCGATTCGCTTCAGACCGGTGCTTGAACGCCGCGAGAAAGTCGTTGCCGAACTTCAGGCCCGTCTCGATGAGTACGGGGAACACCTCGTCGCGCGTCGTCGTCGGGGTAAGTCGCGCTTTACAGCACCACCGGTTGGCCGGCGCACAGTCGCCCGGCGACGGCGTAGGCCGAGTCGACCACGTAGGCGAGTTCGGGTTCGCGTGCGTCGGTCAGCGGCGTCGGCACGCAAATCAAAACCGCATCGATTCGGCCGAGGCGCTGCAAGTCGGCGACGACCTTGAAGCCCTGGCCGGTCATGGCGGCAATCGCTGCGTCGGGGGTCCGTTTGGTGTACGAGGGACCGACACTCGGTTTCTCGACCTTAGTTCAGATCAACATCGGAGCCGACGACCGTGAACCCGGCGGCGCCGAACGCCCTGCCAGGGGGAGGCCGACGTAGCCGAGGCCGATCACACCAACTTTGGCGGTGCGGCTCTGGATGCGCGACAGCAGTTCGCCGGGGGTGTTCATCG
>CAXTPM010000701.1:0-2845 GCA_964245865.1 uncultured Fimbriiglobus sp.
CGTTCTCGGCCTCGGCGAGCTTGCGCTTGGCGAGGTCCGGCAGTTCAAGATCGTCGAGGAACAGATCGACGAATTCTTCACGGCTGAGAACGAAACGGAAGCTGTCCTCGCTGTCGCCCTCGCCGGCATCGTGCGGGCGGCCGCCGCTCTCGCCGGAGCGCGGCAGCATGTCGCCCTCGATGAACTTCTTGTTGCCGATCACGTCCACGCGCTCGGTGTAGCCGTAGCCCTGTCCCCGGAACATCAGCCGCAGCCCGCGCCCCACGGTCTGCTCGGGGAGAATGTTCGCCTTCGCGGTGTACGGCCGCAAGCCGACGATCACCGTGACGCCCTGCACGTCCCAGCCCTCGCGCAGCATCACCACCGAAACGATGCAGTTCACGGGGCTGGCGTTGCGGTCCACGTCGCGCGCGGTTTGGCGGGCGGCGTCGAGGTCTTTCTTGCTGACTTCGCCCTGGCGGTCGGTGTGGATGACTAGCAGCCGGTCCCCGCCGAACGACTCGGGGTAGGTCTTCTTCAACCAGTCGCCCACGTCGTCGGCGTCGGCGGTGTCGTTCATCATCACGAACAGGATCGGCTTGCGCTTGAGTGGGGCCAGTTGCTCGCGGTACTCCCGCCAGCGCTCCACCCCGGCGGTGAGGAAGTGCTGGTAGCGCGTGCTGGCGTGGTCCGAGGGGTTTTCGGCGATGCCCTTCGTTACGCCTTTGAGGGGCCGCTTGACGATCTCATCGAGTATCGCCTGCCTCAGCGGGTAGTCGAACACCGTCCACGAAAAGAGCTGCCCCTTGGTGTGCCTGGGCGTGGCGGTGAAGTCGAGTTGCGACGCTAGCCCGCCGCTGACCGACTCGTGAAGCGCCCGGATACCGGCGTTCCACGCGCTCGATTCCTCGTGGGTGTGGTGCGCCTCGTCGTTCAGCACCACCGCCGGCCCGCCCCGAGCGCGGATGCGCTCGGCGAACGGATCGACGCCTTGCCCCTTCCCCGGCGTCGGCTTCGGCCCCATGACTGCCGCCATCGCGTCCGGCTCGTCGGGTTCGGCCTCGTCGCGCTCGTGGAGTTGCTGCACGTTGGTGAGGTACACCGCCCCCTCGGTCCCCGGCCGCTCCGGCTCGCTTCGCATCATGAACGCCACGTCCCAGTAGACCCGCAGCGCCGGCGGAATGACAGGATCGGTGCGGAACACCAGCCCACCCTCGAAGTCGGTGCGCAATCGCTCGAAGACGATGACGTTGGGCGCGATGATGAGGAACGTCTTGGCGTACTCGGGGCGCCCCTCCGCCACGGCGTTGAAGAACTGCCAGGCAATCGCCAGGCTCATCACCTTCGTCTTGCCGCTGCCCGTGGCCATCTTCACGCAGTAGCGCGGGAAGTCGTCGTGCTGCAACAGCTTCAGGTCGGCGACGGGGCTGAACTTCTCGATGAGTTGCTTCTGCCGGCGGACCTTGGCCACCTCGAACAAGTACACCAGCGTCTCCACCGCCTCGCGCTGGGCGTAGTGGTAGGCGAACTTCCGGCCGTTGGGCCGGTGGCTCGTGAGGAACCAGTGGTTCAACAGCGTGCGCGTCGTCTCGGTCGCGCCCTTGTAGCCCCCGGCCACCCAGTCGGCGACCTTCAGGCGCACCGCCGGCACGCACGGCGCGGTCGTGACGCGCACCTCGAACGCCGAGGGGGTAACGGACTTCCTCGCGCGGCCCATCGCCTAGCCCACTTTCAGCCGCAGCGTTTTCGTCGTGTCGTTGCCCAGAATGTCGATGACCTTCACCACCACCGTGTAGTCGCCGGGCGCCTCGTAGGTACGGCTGGTGCAGGGCGGCAACTTCGGGTCGCGCTTGGTGCGGAACGCCTGCCACTCGTTGTGGAACGTCCCGCCCGGCTGGTGGTCCCAGTCCACCACCCAAAAGTCGATCCACTGCGACCAGTGTTTCACACTCGCCCGCACCTCGTCGGGCACGTCGTCGGGCGGGATCACGAACCCGGCGAGTTCGACCGTCGCCCGCAACTTCTCGACTTTCGCCTTCACTTCGAGAGCGGCCATCTCGAAGAACTGGATGCCGCCCTCGGCGACGGCGCGCTTGTCCATCACGTCGCGGGGGATGCGCCGGAACCGCATGGCGATGTTGGCGTCGGCCGCCTGCTGCTTCGAGACTTCGTTGATCTCGAACGCGAAGTCCCAGCCGAGCACATCGACGCCGTTGGTGGTGGGGGCGTCCGCGCCGGTGCCGACCGCCTTGCGGAACTCGGCGGCGATCTTCGCCACGTCCCCGGCCGTCACCGGCCCGTCCACCCCGCCCACATGCACGAACCGCCCGGACTTCTGGCCGTGCAGCCACGAGTAGCCGCCGGAAAGCGGCTGGGCGTGGTAGAGCGCCAGCATGAACTCGCGGTAGGCCCGTTGCACCTTGTCCGCCTGCGCCGCGTCGCCATCGAACTGCCCGGCGTGCCACTGCTGCAACTCGTACTTGCCGAGGTTCTGCACGACGAACGGCCGCACGTCCTTCATGGACAAGAGGCGCTTGCGGGCGGTGTGGACGGCGAAGCGGCCGAGGTCGCAGGTAATCCAGCGGCGGTTCAGCTTCTCGGCGACGGCGGCGGTGGTGCCGCTGCCGCAGAAGCAATCCAGCACCAAGTCGCCCTCGTTGGATGAGGCGCGGATGATGCGGTTGAGGAGGGCTTCGGGCTTCTGGGTGGGGTAATCCTTTGCAACGGAACCGCTGATGTCATCCCAGATGTCTTTACACCTAACGCCCAACTCGTGTTTGTACATCTTCCGGCGGGGCACTTTCCCAGGCTCTAAAATCAATTCACCAGCCTGTAGCCACTGCAACGCAGTTTCGAGCGGCATGCG
>CAXTPM010000702.1:0-2818 GCA_964245865.1 uncultured Fimbriiglobus sp.
GAGCTTCGGCAGTTGCACGCCATCGACGCCGCGACCGCCGAGTGGAGCGCCGAGGTGAGTGCCGACCCCGCCGACCCGCACTTCGGCTTCAGCGTCGCCGGCACGCCGTTCTTCGTAGTCGGCCTGCACCCGAACTCGTCGCGGGCCGCGCGGCGCTTCCCGTTCCCCACGCTCGTTTTCAACCCGCACGCGCAGTTCGAGCGCCTGAAGGCCGAGGGCGGCTGGGCGCGCTTGCAGCAGGTGATCCGGGCGCGCGAGCAGAAGTTGCAAGGCTCGTTGAACCCGAACCTCGCCGACTACGGCACCGCGTCCGAGGCCCGGCAGTATTCGGGGCGCCCGGTCGAGGCCGATTGGCAGCCGCCGTTCGAGGTCGTGACGCCCGCCGCTAGGCCGCAGGCGAGCCGCTGCCCGTTCGCGCATCTGCACACCAAACCGCCGGGGGGCGCGGCGTGACCCGCATCCCCCCGCAGTCGGGCGCCGGGTTCCTGCTGAAAGCGGGCGAGCGCCTGCGCGTGGTCGATCCCCTCGGCGAACAGGTCTCCGACTTGGTTGCGTTCGCCCAAGCAGATCCGCGCGAGTGGCTCTCGTCGGGCCGCAGCATCGACTACGCGAACACGATCTATCTTACTGCCGGGCACCCTTTATATAGCAACCGCAGCCGGGTGATGTTCACGATCGAGTCCGACGATGTCGGCCGGCACGATTTCCTACTTACCCCCTGCAGCGCCGACACCTTCCGCATCCTGTACAAGCACGAGAACCCGCGCCGCGGCTGCTTCGGCAACCTCGCCGCGCACCTCGCCCCGTTCGGCATTCAGCCCGATATGATCCCCACAACGCTGAACCTATTTATGAACGTGGTCGTCGGCCCCACGGGCGAGTTGACCATCGGCCCCCCACTCTCCAAAGCGGGCGACGCGGTTGTGCTGCGCGCGGAGATGGACCTGATTGTGGGCCTCACCGCCTGCTCGGCCGAGATGAGCAACAACGGGACGTTCAAGCCGATCGACTACGACGTGCTGCCGGCCGAGTAGTCGAAGTGTCCCCGCCCGCGCCCGCTTGGTTTGTGCCTACCACTCGACCTGGTGCGGCCGGGGGCTCACGGCTCCGCCGGGGGGAAGCGGCTTCCCGCCCTTTAAGAACCACGGCCGGCGCGGTTGACCCAGTCTTAAAGGGCGGGAAGCCGCTTCCCCCCGATAGCGGAGCTGGAACAGCCGTCGCCGGGTCGCAACCTCACGGTTACGCTGGGCCGACGCAACATCGGCCCCCTGATTGCTCAGGAAATCTAGGCACTCGTCTCGCGGGCGCGGGGCGGGGACACAACTGAGGATAGGCGCCCGCTGGCCGCGCGGCGAGTCGGGCGGTGCGGTTACCTGACATCCCAGGTGCTGCGGATCAGTTCGTACCCGACCGGGTCGTGGGAGCGCAGGTCGTTTCGGGTGAACGGGAAGAAGTCATTGCGGCCGAAGAACGCCTCGGTCAGTTCGGCGTAATACTCGTGGGGGTTGGTGGCCGCGTAGGCTTTCCGCTTGCCGCCGTTGACGGTTTCGACGCTCTTGTAGAGCTTGCGCTCCATCGCCTGGTCGAACGCCGCCTTGACACCCGCGTGGCCCTCACCCAACACATGATGGTGGTGCGCGTGCGCCAGTTCGTGCAGCAGGATGCACGGCATCCCCCCAGCCGAGCACTTCACGAAGTCTGCGGCGTTGGGGATTTCGATGTCGCCCGCCTTGTCGGGGTTCATGTCGTGGTCGCGCAGCCACCGCCGAGTCGGGTGGAACACGCCCACGGCATTGGCGTCGGCCTGAGTGCCCCCCTTCGGGCGCGAGTTGACCTCCAGCCAGTACCGCACCTTGAGCAGCGGCTCGCACTTCGACTCGGGCAGCGTGCGGTCGATGTGGCCTAACTGCACGCCCATCTCAGTGAGCGCCGCCGCCCGCTCGGCCCGGCGCGACTGCAGCGCCGGGTGGACCAGGATCGTGCGCCCCCGGACCTCAAACCGCTCGTAGTCGGCCGTGAGGGTGTAGGGCTTGGGGCGCAGGCGGACTTCGAGACGGGCGGGGTCGGTGACGGTGATGGCCAAGTAGGCGCCGTCCGGGCCGAAGTCGAGCCGCCGTACGGTGCCCGTGGCCCGGACGGTTTCGCCCTGGCAGTCGTCGGGCGTGGCGAGTCCCTTCGCGGCGAGTGCCTTCGCGGCCTTCGGGCCGAGCCGCACGAAGAAACAGCCGGGCGTCTTCCACGACTCCTCGGAGTAAAGCCCCACAAACCCGTCGGGGTGCGAGCCGACGCACTTGACGACGAACTCGACCGTAACCGCTTTGCCGACCTTCGCCGCCGCCTCGGCGGGGGTGAGCGGCGCGTCGGCGGGTCCGGCCGGGGCCGGCGCGGCTAACAGTAGGAGCAGGGCCGGGAGCAGTCGCGCGGGTCGCAGCAGTTGCATGGGGGTCTCCGGTCGGTGTACGCCGACTCTAGAGCGCGTTCCGGGGCGGGGCGCTAGCGCGGCGCCATCGGACCCGGCAACTCCTTCGTGCTGACCGCCTCCGCCTCGGTCATCAGTTGCCGCAGGTTCGTCGTCAGCGGCGTCGCCTTCAGGATCGTCGCCATCCGACTCAAATTGTGGGCCATCCAGCGCAGGCGCTCGTTGACGAAGTAGTAGCTGCCGCCGTCGAGCTGGGTGAACGGCTTGCCCATGCCGCCGGCGCCGCCGACCCAGTAGCAGTCCGCGTTGGGCGGGATCGTCAGGCCGGCGATGCTCATGCTGTACAAAATTGCTGAGATGGCGGATTGTGCCCCGTCGGCCTCGCCGGTGGCCAGCGCG
>CAXTPM010000703.1:0-2816 GCA_964245865.1 uncultured Fimbriiglobus sp.
GCTCGGGAACCGCGCGATAGCCAGAAGTCGCCGCCGAGGGGTGGCATCTTTTTTTTTGACCAGGGCGCGCCGATTCGACCCGGCCGTCGCCGAGGCACTTCACCATCACGTCGGGGGCGAAGTCGTCCGATAAGTCGTCGTGCGTCGTCGCGGCCAGCACGCCGATGGCGCGCCGCCGGGCGAGCCGGGAGAGCGTGACGGCCACGGCGCGGGCGGTGGTGCGGTCGAGCACCGCGCCGAACTCGTCGATCGCCAGCGGCCCGGCGGGGCGCGCGGTGAGGGCGAGTGCCAGCCGGAAGCGCGCCCGCTGCCCCTCGGAGAGTTCCGCCGGTATACGCAGCGCCAATGCCGGCTCGGCGAGGCCGCACGCTTCCAGCAGTTGCAGCCGCTCGGCGACGCTGCCCGCGAGGCAGTCGATCACCGCCGCGCCCGGCAGTTCGAGCGACTGCACGTCGAGGGCATTCAGCCGGGCGGCCAGTTCGCGCAAGATGCTGGACTTGCCCGACCCCGACGGGCCGGTAATCAGCACCAAGTCCGTGGGCGTGATGTCGGGCTGCCAGTTCTCCACGACGATAGTGGGCGGCGGGGCACCCAAGCTGAGGCCGAACAGCCCGGCGAGTTCGGCGGCGGCGAGGCTGGGCCGCGCGGGCCGGGGGCGGTGGACGATCGTGAACGGGAGCATGAAAGAATCTCGGATCGCGGATGTCGGAACTCGGAGCGGAAGAGAACTCACCCACCAAAATCCCACACCCGCGGCGACGGTCGCCGCAGCAGGTGCGCCGCCCCCATCGCCAGCGCATCGACCAAGTCGTCGTGCGGCGCGAACGGGAACGTGGTCAACTCCTCGAACAGCGCCCGCTGCGCCGGTTCGACCCCGGCGTGCGTGCCGGCGAGCCGCACGGCGCCACTCTGGATGACCACTGCGAGTGCAGCCACGCGCGCCGATTTCGACTTCGACTGCGACACCCCGGCGACGCGCGAGCCGAAACTGGCGTGCGCCCGCAGCAAATCGCACAGCCCCAGGAACGCGGCGTTGGACTCGAACAGAATCTCGTCGGGCGCCCACAAGTGGTCCAACTCGGCGACGAACCCCAGGAGCGCCGGCGCCGCGAGCCTCACGCCGTGCGCCGCCAGGCAGTCGATCGCCGGGTCGCCCTCGCGCTTCCCCAGCACCACCAGCGCGCTGGCGTCGGCGCGGGCCTTGTCGCTCACCGCCGGGTCGATGGCGAGCACCACGCGCTCGTAGCCTCGGCGGGGGCCGACCTCGGCGAAGCGCACCCACTCCGGCCGCACCGCCACCTCGTCCTCGGCCACGGGCGCCAGGTGGTAGCCGCGCGCGAACGCCGCCGCGCCGACTTCGTTGCGGCGCCGCATCAACTGCTCGCGCGGCCACTTCTCGGGCCACACGGGTTCGAGGTTCGGCCCCACCGCACGGCGGAACAGCCCGAACTCGGGGTTGAGCTTCAGTACCGCGTTCACGTCCTCGGGGTGCCACGGCGTGCTCAGGCACCAGACGCGCCCGCCGGGTTCGAGCAGGTTCAACAGGTTGTCGTGGAAGTACGCCCGCACCCGCTCGCGCTCGGAGCGACTACTGAGGGAGCGTGCGTCCACGATGTCGTCGCACACCAGTAAGTCGGCCCGCGTGCCGGTGCTCGCGGCGCCGACGCCGAACGCCTGGAAGCTGGGGCCGACCACGCTCGCCGGGCGCGCCACGGTGAACGCGCCGGCGCCCCACGGCTTCGACGGCCGCAACTCGGGGAAGACCAGCCGCACGCGCGTGTTACTCGCCACCGCGTCGCGCACGAACCGGCCGCGCTGCTCGGCCAAGTCGTCGGTACTGCACACGAGTTTGACGCGCAGCCCCGGCCGGGCGCCGAGTTCCCACACCAGCCGGCCGCACACCTGCGCGGTCTTGCCGTGGTCGCGCGGCAACTCGACCAGCGCCAGGCGCGTCTCGGAGAGGAAGCGGTGCAACTCGCCGTGGACCGCGCCGGGCAAGAGCGGCTTGCCTTGAGCATCAGCGGAGCAGAAGCGCACGAACGCGGCCGGGTCACGGCGCGCCCGGCGGGTCGCCCGTTCCAGGCTCGCCAGCGCCAGCTTGTGGCGCGAACCCGGCGAGTTCCCCGACGAGTGCTTCGAGTTCGGCATCGCTCATCCCCCGGACCTCGGCCCACACGCCCGCCTCAGTCGTCGCTGCGACTTTTGCCGGCCGCTTGGGCCTCTTGGCGGCGGCGAGCGCGTACGACACGATTTTTGCCGCCGCGTCCCGGCTCGCCTTGTCGTCCTCGCTGCGCAGGTGCCGCCGCAGCGTGAGTAGCGCCTCGGCGGTGGCGGCGCGCAAGACATCGCGGTGCGCCTCCGCGACGGCGCGCCGCCAAAAGGGCGCGTAGTCGCGTGGCCAGCGGCGCAGCAAGTCGGCCTTCACCTTCATCACTTTGGCGATCGCCTCGAACGACTGGCCCTGGGCGAACAGGGCCGCGGCGCGCCGGACGCGCGCCCGCAGCGGCTGGGGTGTCGGCACGGCGTGCCCCTGAAGGAAGTACGGCGGGAGGGGCCAACGCTACGCTCGGCGGCGGCGAAAGTCCAGCGGGCCGGCGTCCACCCGGCCCGCTACAACAGCCCGGCCGAAGGCTTCCGCCCCCCCCGGAGCAGTCCCATGGCCTGCCTTTGCCTCGTCCTAATCGCATCGGCCCTCGCCGCCTCAGCCGCCCCGGCGGACGACAAGGCGCTGCCGCGCGGCACCCCCGAGTCGCAGGGCGTCTCGTCTGCGGCCGTCGCCGAGTTCGTGCGGGCGCTCGACGCGATCCCCACCATGC
>CAXTPM010000704.1:0-2815 GCA_964245865.1 uncultured Fimbriiglobus sp.
GATGTCGATCATCGCGTGCCCTGGCTTGAGTTGTTCGGCCACGCTCGCTTTCTACCCCCGGCCCGCCTGGGACGCCTAAGCCCAATCTTTGGGAGGCGCGTCCCATCAGGGAGCGATGATCCGGTGCCCCCTGTGAGTGACTTCGACCAAGGCTCTGATCTCCTTGGGGAGACTATCGCGCACACGCTCAAGGTGAGCCCCTTCAACACCGTCTGGCAGCTCGGAGATTTTCGCCTTGATGTCACGGAGTGACAGCCAGTTCCCCTGCGCTTCGAGCAGTACATGGACGAACGCCGCCTGCACATCACCTACCGAGTATGTGATCCTTTGAAACGTGATCGTTCCGTTGCCGTAGTCCGCTCGGAGACGATGTTGCTCGGCTAGGTACCGGTCACGGCCGTCCCTGACTTCGGCCTCGCGCCGGTCCATCTCGACGTGTCGGGCGGCGTCGGTTTCGGCCTTCTGGCGGGCGCGCTCGGCCTGCTTACCCAGCCAATCGCTCGCCTCGGTCAGCGCGCGAGGCTCGAACCCCTCCATTTCGGGGTCCAGGGGGTTGCCCAGACGGTACGTTCTCAGCCCGTCCTGGGGAACCAGGGAGCGCCGCCGGAGATCCCTTACGAGGAGATAGGCGTTGCTAACCGCCGGGTATTCGTGGCCGTTCCGTATCGGGTTGTACGAGCCGTCGGCTTCGTGGGCCCGATACAGACGGGCGACCCGCTCGACGTAGCGGTACGCCTCTTCGACGGAGAAGTCGCGGGGCGGGCAAGCCCAGTCGAAGGGGGCGCCGCCCTCGCCGTGGGCATCGAAGCCCTGGAACCACCCCGGCGGGGGCCAGGAGTCGAACTTCGGGGGCTCGGCCTCGCCAAGCCCTTCCATGATCTCGCCCCGCCCCATCGGCTTCTTCTGACTCACGGATCGACCCCAGTCGGCCCCGCCGGCGCGGGCGGCGGGGCGAAACGCTCGGACCCGCCCGCGCGGGCTTTCACACGCCGGGTATTAACCCAGCCCCGCCATCGCCGAGCGTGCCGCCGTCCGGTCGGCCTCGGCGTAGACCTGCGTCACGCCCAACTCGCGGTGACCCAGGACTGCTTGCGCGGCCTCCAGCCCCAGCTCGCGCCTCAGCCGCGTCGCCGCCGAGTGGCGCAACTGGTTCGGGGACCACACCGGCACCCCCGCCCTCCGGCACCCGCGCTGGAGTTCCTGCCGGTAGCCCGCCACGCCGTAGGGGCGCGACTCCGACGCCCGGACCCGGCCCGAGCCCCCGCGCGGGGCGCGGCCGGGCCGGAACAGGTAGCCGCCACCGCCCGCGGCCAGGTAGGGGGCGAGTTCAACTTGCGCCTGGGGGCCGAGGAAGACGACCCGCTCGAGCGCCTCGTCGTCGGCGTCGTTGGGGTGCTCGGTCTTGTACCGCGCCGGCCGGTACTCCCACACGGGCGCGGTGCGGTCGATGTCGCGCCCGCGCATCGAGACGACCTCCTGCGGCCGGCACCCCGCGAGCCACTGCACGCGCGCCATCGACGCGACGGGGGCGGGGACGAACGCCAGCACCGCCCGGAAGTCGCCCTCGGGCACCGGGCGGACGCGGGGCTTCTCGCGCGCAGACGTGCGGCCTTTTTTCAGGCCCGGCGCCTCGCGGAGTGCGGCGGCGACGCCGGGGTCGATCAACTGCTCGGCGACCGCCCAGCGGAACACGCGCTTGACCCGGCCCGACTGCTTGTTGATCGTGCGGCGGCTCAGCCCGGCCCCGACGACCTTCTCCTCGAAGTGGACATGCCCGTCGGGGCCGACGACTTTCACCCGCCGGGTGATCGGCTGGCGGGCCATCGCGGCCTGCAACTCTTTGAGCGCCAGGGGGCCGAACGAGGACGCACTCAAGTGCCTGGCGTGGCGGCGGAGCAGCCGGAGTGCGGACTTGAGCGGGTGCAACTCGCCGGTGGCCTTGCCGCCCTTGACGTAGTAGCCCTTGGCGAACGCCCAGTACTTGACCACCAACTCCGACACCAAAAGTTCCGAGGCCGCGGCCGGCGTCGGGACGGCGAGATGTTCTCCGTCGGCCGAGGCCGCACTCAGCGAGGCGGCGCGCTCGGCGAGGATGACGGCGATGGCGCGGTCGTATTCCGCGTAGCTCTCGGGGGTGCCGAACTTGCCGAGGTAGCGGGACTTGCCTTTGTGGACCACGACGGCCTGGCCGGTGGCCTTGTGGAGTCGGCACGAAGGGAGTTTGGGTCGGGGCATGGCGTCAGACTCCGGGCCGAAGTGAGTAGGACTACTCACGAGCGGGGGACTCTGCCGCACCCTCGACCGGCGAGGGGTACGCCGCAAGCGGCGTCGGCGAAGGGATTTACGTCGAGTCGGGCTGACAGGATTTGAACCTGCGACCTCTTGGTCCCGAACCAAGCGCTCTACCAAGCTGAGCTACAGCCCGTCGCCCGCATCATAACCGCCCCGTTGGCCCTGTCAATCGCAACTGAGGCGCCCACTTCGCCCTGGGTTCGGCTACACTACTGTTTTCCCCGGCGCGACACCTCGGAATCCCCCTGCGATGACGACTGGCCTCTTCGCGCTCCTCGCCTGGCCGGCCGTGGCGCTCGCCGCGGGGGTCGCGTCCGTGGCGCTCCCGGTCCTGGTGCACCTGCTCACCCAGCAGCGCGCCCAGGTGGTCGAGTGGGCGGCGATGCGCTTCCTGATCGCCGCGCCGCGCCACCGCCGCCGCCGCCTGGACCGCTGGCTGCTCTTGGCGCTGCGCGTCCTCACGCTCGCGGCGGTGCTGGCCGGGCTGTGCGCCGCGACGCCGTGGGCCGAGTCGGCGTGGCAG
>CAXTPM010000705.1:0-2804 GCA_964245865.1 uncultured Fimbriiglobus sp.
GCCGCGCGTGCTCGAACTGCTGGCGCAGTTCGGCGCGACGGCCGACTTCTTCGTGATCGGCGATCGCGCGAACCGCCACCCCGAGCTAATCGCGGCCACTCTCCGGGCCGGGCACGCGGTCGGCAACCACACCCACACGCACCCGCGTCTCGGCCACGCCGAAGTCCGCGCCGCCTGGGCCGAAGTCGCCGCGTGCCAGGCGGCGCTCGCCCGGCTGGGCGCGGCCCCGACGCAGTTCCGCGCCCCCCACGGCCGCCTCACGCCGGGACTGGCGCTCGCGGCGTGGCGGCACAGCCTCGGCGTGCGGCACTGGTCGCTCGACAGCAACGACTGGCGCTGCCGCACGGCGACCGACGCGCGGGAGTGCGCCGAATCGACCGCCGCGACGGCCCGCGCCGGGGACGTGATCCTGCTGCACGACGCCAACCCGTGGATCGGCACGATCCTGGGCGAACTGCTGCCGAGACTCGCGCGGCGGGGGCTGCTCGCCGGATGCTAGCGCGCCGGCGGCGTCGGCCGGAACGGCCGCTCGGCGGGCTTCTCCTCGGCGCCGCCCGGCGGCAGTTCGCCGGGGGTGTCGAACAGCCGCCCAACGCGGTTGCCGGCCAGGTCTTCGAGGCGCGGGTCGATCACCAACTTGTACGCGCCCGGCCCCCACACGGGCCGGGCCGGGGTGAAGCGCCAGGTCGCGCCGCCGGGGGGCACGTCCACTAGGCCGAGCACCCGCCCGCCGTCGGATCCGACGACGGCAATGGCGTGCTCCAGCAGCGCACGGTCGAGCGGACGGCCGAAGCGGACTTCCAGGGCGCCCTGGCGCGTGCGGGGCGCGACCACCTCCCACCCGGCCGGGTCGATGACCTCGGCGAGCGGGGCCGTCACCTCGTAGGCGCGCTCGGTGGATTCGGCCAGCGGCCTCCCGGCGGCGTCGGGCCAGCCGGCGCTCACGCGCAGCTTGTAGCGCTTCCCGGCCTCGAACACCGGGCCGGACTCCTCGCGCGGCCTCAAGCCCCGCTTGATGCGGCCGGGGTCGATGAACAGCGTGAGGCGCTTGCCGTCGGGACTCCACAACTCCTCGTCGAGTTCCAGGAACGGCGCCTCGACCGGCACGCCGTCAGCATCGAGAATCGCCACGCGCCGGTACGCCTCGCCGCGCCGCATCGGCTTGCTGAAGGTGAGGTAGAACTTCAGCAGGTTCTCCGGCAATTTCTCGCCGTCGGGGGAGACGCCGACGAGGCGTGCCGGTGCGGCGTCGGGGCGGGGCAGGGTGAGCGAGAGTGCGAGCGCTTCGCCGCCGGGGACACTCAGGCTCGCGGCGTGCGGCAAGTCGAACGCCACGGGGAAGCGCGGCTTGAACCACGCCACGCCATCGGTAACACCCGTCGTGCCGAGTAGCGCGGGGCCGGGGCCGGTCGTGATGCGGAACGACGCGAGTGTCGCCGGGTCGGCGAGTTGCGCGGCGCTGAGGCCGGTGGCCTCGAAGCGGCCGGCGGCGCCGTCGGGGCCGGCCGGGGCGTAGCGCAGCGCCGGCGGGGCGAGGAGGAGCAGCAGGAGGGGGAGGAAATGGGGCACGGGGTTGCTTCTTTTCCTGTCCCCTCCCCCCTTTGAGGGGGAGGGGACAGGAAAAGAAGGGCCAACCGTAGGAACACCCGCCTTACGGCAACTCCACCGTCCGCAGCGACAGCCCGGCCTTGTCGCGCACCACCAGCACCGCCAGGGTCTCGCCGAGCTTGTCGAGTTGCTCGACGCCGGTCAACTCTTTCACGGTCGCGTAGGGCAGCCCGGCGGTTTCTTTCACGCGCTCGGTGATCGGGGCCGCGCCGGCGAGGCCGTCGAGTTCGACCTTCATCACGCCCCGCGCGCTGTTGGCCATCAGCGCGTAGCGCTTCGAGTCTTTGGTGTAGACCACAATATCGAGCGGCCGGTTGCGGTTGCCGAGTTCGGCGACCGTGGTGCCCTTCACCTTCGCGCCGTCCTTCAACTCGCCGGTGGCGATGCGCACCAGCGGCGTGCAGGTGTACGCGGCCAGGATTTCGCTCTTGCCATCGACATCCAGCGGCACGAACGTGCGCACGGGGCTGGCGGTCTCGTAGCGGCCGTGGGCGCCGTGGAACATCCCCACGCTCGCCGAGGCCGAGGCCTTGTCGCTAAACGGCAGGCTGATGGTGCGGAACGTCGAGGCGAACTCCTCGTTGGAGAGGCCCGCGACGTACAGCGTGTCTTGGGTGGCTTTCAGGCCCGTAATCGCCTCCTGGCGCTTGCCGCCGGAGATCGGGTTGGCGAGGTCGCGCTTGGCGTTCGGCACGTTCGAGAGGTCCACCTCGGCAAGTTCGCCCTTGCCGTCGAGCTTGAACAAGACGGGGATGGCGTCCGGCCCCTTGCCGCGGGCCACCGAGAGGTAGACGCGGTTGGTGGCGGGGTTCACCGCGAGGTCCACCACGGCCACGTCGTCGCCCTTCACGCCGAGTTTACCGGCGAGTTGCGCCGAGAGATCGCGCACCTCGGCCTTCGCGGCCGGCTGCTTCTCGTCGGCGAGGGTGATCGCGTACACGCATGCGGCCTTGGGGTCGCCGAGGTACAGCGTGCCGTCGGGGCCGAAGCAGACCGGGCCGGGCGAGGTCGGCTCGACCTTGCCGGACTTCATGCCGGCAGCGGAAACCGGGAAGGCGGCGAAGCCGAGCAGTAGGGCGGCGAGCGTGGCGGTGCGACTCATCAGAGTCTCCGGTGGGGAAAGGGGGATCGGAGGATTACTAGACGGTCGGGGCGGCTGGGGCAATGAAACCGGGGTGAGAAGTCGGCGGACGAGA
>CAXTPM010000706.1:0-2794 GCA_964245865.1 uncultured Fimbriiglobus sp.
CGTCGGGCCGGGACTTGCCTGCCCCTCGAACGGGTCGCGCTCGGCGATGAGGGCCACCACAAGCGCCGCGTCGGCCGCGCAGCCGAGCGCCTCGGCTTCAAGCAGCATCCGCCCCAACCTCGGCGGCGCGGGGAGCGCGGCCACGCGCGCTCCCAACGGCGTCACCCGGCCTTCCGCGTCGAGCGCTCCCAACTGTTGGAGCAGTGCCTCGGCCCGCGCCGACGACTCCGGGCGGGGGGCTTCCAGCCAGTCGAACGCGCGCTCGCCGAGCGTGCGGAGCAGGAGCAGCGCCCCCGAGAGTTCGACGCACCGCACCTCGGGGGGCGTCTGTGCTAGGCGGGCGCGGTGCGACTGCTCGTCCCAGAGCCGCACGCACACCCCCGGCCGGGTGCGGCCCGCGCGACCGGCCCTCTGGTCGGCCGAGGCGCGGCTGACCGGGCCGAGCGTGAGGCGGTTGACGCCCAACCCCGAATCGAACTCGGATTGCCGGCTCAGCCCCGTGTCGATGACGGCGGTGACGCCCTCGACCGTGACCGACGCCTCCGCGACGTTGGTGGCGAAGACGACTTTCCGCCCGCCGCCCGGCCCCGGCCGCAGCGCCGCGTCCTGCTCCTCGGCGCTCAGGTCGCCGTAGAGCGGCACGCCGCGCGCCCCCGCCGACGCCGGGTGGGCCGCGAACTGGGCGAGGCACGCGCGGATTTCCCGCACCCCCGGCAGGAAGGCGAGAACGTCGCCGGGCGCCTCGGCCAACGACTCCACCACGGCATCGACCGTCGCGGCGATCAGCCGGTGCGGCCCCGGCGCGGGGCGGTGCCGCACCTCGACGGGGAAGCTGCGGCCCAGGCTCCGCACCACGGGGCACGGCCGACCCCCGCCCCCGAGGTACTCGGCCAGCGGCCCCGCGTCGAGCGTCGCCGACATCACGACGAGCTTTAAGTCCGGCCGCACCGTGCGCGCGAGTTTGACTAGCCCCAACGCTAAATCCTGTTCGAGGCTGCGCTCGTGGAACTCGTCCAGCACCACCGCGCCGGTGCGCTCCAGCAAGGGATCGTCGAGCAAGTAGCGAAGGAAAATGCCGGGGGTGACGGCCCGGATTCGGGTGCGCGCGGAAACCCGCCGGTCGAAGCGCACGTGGTAGCCGGCGAACTCGCCGAGCGGCGTGCCGGCCTCCTCGCTAATACGCAGTGCGGCGGCGCGCGCGGCCACGCGGCGGGGTTCGACCAGCACCACGTCGAGCGGGGAGAGCGCGGCGAGCATGGGCGGCACGCGGGTCGTCTTGCCCGCGCCGGTCGGGGCTTCGAGCACCGCCGCGCCGGCGAACCGAACGGCGGCGGCGAGTTCGCCCAGCGCGGCGTCGATCGGCAGCGGGGCGGGGCGGGGCGCGGTCGTCGGGGGGGGCATGGCGGTCCTTGCGGGCCGGGGCGGAGTCGGTATACTCACCGCCGCACCCCGACTGCACTCAGTTTAGGACCGCCCGCCGGTGCCCGCACGCCCAGTCTGGCTCGCCCTCGCGCTGATTGCTACGGCCCAACTCGCCGGCGCGGCGCCGCCCCTGCGCTGGGCGTGCGACCCCACCGGCGGCGCGCCGTTCGTGTACAAGGTGGGGGCCGACCCCAAGTACGTCGGCTTCGAGGTCGAACTCGCCGACTACCTGGCCGCACGCATGGGGCGCGAGGCGAGGCTCGTCGATGGCGACTGGGACACCCTGCCCCAGATGCTCAACCGCCCGGCCGACGGCGGCGAGAAGTCGGCTGATGTGGTCTTGAACGGCTACGAGTTCCAGCCGAAGCTCGCCGAGCGCTACGGCGCTTCGCGGCCGTACTACGTCTTCCGGTGCGCCCTCATGGGCCGCGCCGACAACGACGACTTGCGAGGCTGGGCCGACCTATACCGCCCCAACCCGGACGGCAGGCGTAAGCTCGTCGGCGTGCTCAGCGGCACGGTCTGCCAGGAGTACGCCGAAGCCACGTTCGGCGACGGCATCGACCTGCGCTCGAATAAGGATGTCGCCACGGTCATCAAATTGGTGGCCGACGGCCGACTCGACGCGACGATCCAGGACAACGCGGCGGCGAGCTATTACCTAGGCGAGTACAAAAATTTACGGCAAGTCGGCGACCCGGCGCGGCCTGGGTTTTACGTGATCTACTTCCGCAAGGGCGACCGCGAACTCGGCGCGCAACTCGACGCGGCGATTGCCGAGGGGCTGCGCTCGGGGGCGCTCGAAGCGATCTACCGCAAGTACCGCGTGTGGAACGACGATCAGGAGCGGCTGAGCTACTGGCTCGACCGGCCGTGGCCCCCGGCGGACGCGGCGCCGGCGAACGGCGGCGGAGAGTTGGGCGTCAAGATACCGCCGCAGTCCGTCGTGACGCTCGCCGCCGAACTGGCCCGCGCGGCGGTCGTCACGGTGGAGCTGGCGCTGCTGTCGTTCCCACTGGCGGTGCTGATCGGGCTGGCGGTCGCGCTCGGCCGGCTGTACGGGCCGCGCTGGCTGGCAGCAGTCTTGACGGTGTACGTCGAGGTCATTCGCGGAACGCCAATTCTATTTCAACTCTTTACAATCTATTACTTGCTTCCCGACTTGCTGACGGCTGTGGGGCTGGGCGACCTCGTGAGTTCGGTCACGCCGATGGCGGCGGGGGTTCTCGGATTGGCGGTGAACTACTCGGCCTACGAGGCGGAGAACTACCGCGCGGGACTGTGCGCCGTGCCGCGCGGCCAACTCGAGGCGGCGCAGGCGCTCGGCATGACGCCGCTGGCCGCGCTGCGGCGCGTGGTGGTGCCGCAGGCA
>CAXTPM010000707.1:0-2782 GCA_964245865.1 uncultured Fimbriiglobus sp.
ACGGGGGTTATGGTAGCGAAACGGGACGGGGAGAGAAGGAATCAAAGTGCGAAGTGCGAAGAGTGAAGTGCGAAAGGAAGAGCAAGTGGGGCGAAAGCCCGGTGACGAGCATCGCCGGGTCTGTACCGGCGCAACTCAGTAGCAGCTTAAGTGTGGCGGGCTGCTCCGGCGACGAACGTCGCCGGGCTTTCGCCCTTCACTCTCTCGAATCTTGTGCCTATCAAATCTACCCCTCACCCCTCCCGGAGCTACCGCCATGCCCCGCCGCCTCGCCCTCGCCGCCGTGCTCCTCACCGCCACCGCCGCCCTGGCCGACTACCGCCTCGGGCCGGACTCGAAGGTCAACGCCAGTGTCCCGCAGGGCGAGGTCACCAAGCACCGCTTCACCACGAGCAAGGTCTACCCCGGCACCGAGCGCGACTACTGGGTGTACGTGCCGAAGCAGTACGACGCCAAAACCCCCGCGAGCGTGATCGTGTTCCAGGACGGCCAGTGGTACCAGAGCCGCACCGGCGAGCACCGTGTGCCGGTGGTGCTCGACAATTTGATCCACCGGGGCGAGTTGCCGGTGATCGTGGGGGTGTTCGTGAACCCCGGCGAGTACGCCGCCTCCGACAAGTCGAAGAAGCCGCGCAGCCACCGCAGCGAGGAGTACGACACCCTCTCGGGCGACTACGCCAAGTTCCTCGAAACCGACCTGCTGCCCGAAGTGCAGAAGACCGTCAACTTGCGTCAGGACGCGGCCGGCCGGGCGATCGGCGGCATCAGTAGCGGCGGCATCTGCGCTTTTACGGCTGCCTGGGAGCGGCCGGACCTCTTTAGTAAAGTCCTCAGCCACGTCGGCAGCTTTACGAACATCCGCGGCGGCGACCGCTACCCAGGAATGATCCGCAAGACCGCGCCCAAGCCGATCCGCGTCTACCTGCAGGACGGCGCGAACGACCTCGACAACGAGCACGGCTCGTGGCCCCTGGGCAACCTGCAAATGGCCGCGAGCCTGAAGTACAAGGGGTACGACTACCACTTCGAGTACGGCGACGGCGGGCACAACGGCCAGCACGGCGGGGTGCTGATGCCCGAGGCGCTGAAGTGGCTGTGGCGGGGGGCGAAGTAGGTCGTCGGGTTGCAACCGGACGCCGGCTCGCCGTATAATCCCAGTCCCAGTGCCCCCGCCGATTCGGAGTCCCGCCATGCCCCCCGTTCCCGAGGACTCCGCCGACGAAAACGCCACCGCCCGCCGCACTCTTCGGCCGACACCGGCCACCGTGGTGCGCAGCGGGCGCGAGGGGATATCGGTCGAACTCGGGCTGACGATCTTCCGGCAGATGATCCGCGCGCGCGCACTCGAAGAGCGCTCGATCAAGATGTCGAAGTCCGGCGAGGCGTACTTCTGGATCGGCGGTCCCGGCGAGGAGTCGCTGAACGCCTGCCTCGGCATGCAAGTCCGCTGCGGCGAAGGCCCAGGCTTCGACTACCTGCACCTGCACTACCGCAACTCCGGCACCATGCTCGCGCTCGGGATGCCGATGGCCGACCACTTCCGGCAACTCGCCATGAGCGTGACCGACCCGTTTAGCCGGGGGCGCAACTTCGTCGGGCACTACGCGCGCAAGGACTGGAACGTCGTGCCGGTGTCGAGTGTCATTGAGGTGCAGTGCGTGATGGCGCCGGGCACTGCGATCGTGCAGAAGCGGCACGGGGCGGGGGCCATCAGCATCGTGATTAGCGGCGAGGCGGGCACGGCCGAGGGCGACTTCGAGAGCGGGCTACTCTGGGCCAGCCGGCCGGGGAACGAGCTGCCGGTGCTGACGATCGTCACCAACAACCGCTTCGGCATCAGCACCTCGCAGGCCAGCCAGCAGAGCGTGCGGCGCGTCGCGGATCGCGCCCTGCCCTACGGCATCGAGGCGAGCACGGTCGATGGCAACGACCCCGTGGCCACCTGGCACGCCATCGACCGAGCCATGCGCTACTGCCGCGAGCACAACCGGCCGTACCTGCTCGAAGCGATGGTGTCCCGGCTGCACGGGCACTCCTCATCCAGTGGGGCGCAGCGGCACTTCGAAGAACCCGACTGCATCGCGCTGTTCGAGCAGAAGCTGATCGACCTCGACGCCATCGACGCCGAGGCGGTGAGGCAACTGCGCGACGAGGCCCGGAGCGAAGCCGACGCCGGCGTGGTGCTCGCCACCTCCGAAGCCAAGCCGACCGCCGCCGACGTGGTACGGGGGACGTATGCGGCCAGCGCGGTGGACGCGGTCTACCCGGACGACTACACGGGGCTACCGGGGCGGTAGTTTTACCCCCTCCCCCCTCTGAGGGGGAGGGTCGGGGTGGGGGGGACTCGCCGAGTGCGAGCGAGTCGAATCCACTTCAAAACTTCTTCTACTCGGCGAGTCCCCCCACCCCGACCCTCCCCCTCAGAGGGGGGAGGGAGTCAGAGCGCTGCCGTGGCCACCCTCGTCCAAGCCGTCCGCCTCGCCTTGCACTACGGCGAGACTCACCTCGGCGTCACCGACATTTTCGGCGAGGATGTCGGCGCCCCGCTGGGCGGGGTGTTCACCGCCACGCAGGGACTCAAGACCGCCTGGAACTCGCCGCTCGACGAGCGCGGCATCATCGGCGCCGCGATGGGCATCGCCTACGCCGGGGGCAAGCCGGTGGCGGAGATTCAGTTCGCCGACTACGCCTTCAACACCATCGACCTCTTGAAAGTCGCGGGCAACCAGCGCTGGGCGAGCGGCGGGCAGTTCGACTTGCCACTCGTGGTGATGACGCCTTC
>CAXTPM010000708.1:0-2780 GCA_964245865.1 uncultured Fimbriiglobus sp.
TTGTCACCGCCACGGGCAGGCCGCGCGCCCGGCACTGGTCGAACACCAGCCGGTCGCGCTCGGCGAGGCCGGACTTGGTGAGCGCCAGCCGCCCGAGCGTGTCGTGCTCGAACGGGTCAGCCCCGGCAACGTACACGGCCAACTCCGCGCCGGCTTGGTTGAGGATCACGTCGAGCGCCGGCCTGAGGGCTTCGAGGTAGTCGCGGTCGCCGGCGCGATCCGGGAGTTCGATGTCGAAGTCGGACTGCTCCTTGCGCAGCGGGTAGTTCCGCGCCCCGTGTACGCTGAATGTGGTGAGACGCTTGTCGCCCCGGCAAATCGACGCGGTGCCGTTGCCCTGGTGGACATCGAGGTCAATGACCACGCCGCGTTTGATGCGCCCCTCGCGCAACAGTTGCCGCAGGCAGACTACGCTGTCGTTGAACAGGCAGAAACCCTCGCCGTGTCCGGCGAAAGCGTGGTGCGTGCCGCCGGCCAGATTGACGCCGACGCCAAAGCGTAGTGCCGAGCGGCCGGCTTCCAGCGTGGCGCCGCTGGACCGCCGGGAACGCTCGACCAGGTACGGCGACCACGGGAAGCCGATCTTCCGCATCGCCGCGTCGCCGACGGTGCCGGCACTCATCGCGGCCACGTAGTCAGCCGTATGGGCGAGGTGGAGGAGGTCGTCGCCGACGGTGGGGCACTCGATCAGCATGCCGGCGCGGAACCACGGCGCGGCCTCGACGGCCTCGCGCAAAAGTCGGTACTTCTGCATCGGGAAGCGGTGCCCCTCGGGCAGCGGCAGCACGTAGTGGTCGGACTTGTAGATCATCCCCCGGCCCGGCGCCGGGCGAACTCGGCCGCGACCTCATCGCGGCCGCGCGTGTTGAGCACCTGCGCCGCCGTCAGCCCGGCCCGCCGCGCCACCGTCACGCCGTGCTTGGCCTTGTCGAGGTCGCCCGTGGAGTGCGCGTCGGGGTTGATGGCGATCGGAACGCCGAGCGAAGCGGCGAGCTTGGCGTGCGGCGCGTCGATGTCGAGCCGATCCGGCTGGGCGTTGATCTCGATCACCTTGCCGTGCTCGGCGGCGCAGCGGACCACCTTGCCGAGATCGACCGCGTACCCGGCGCGCCGCAGCAGCAATCGACCCGTGGCGTGGCCGAGCATCGTAAGCTTCGGGTGACTCAAGGCTTTGCAGACGCGCGCAGTCTGCTCGGCCTCCGGCAGCCCGAAGTGGCTATGCACGCTGCCGACCACGTAGTCGAACCCGCCCAGCAGGTCGTCGCCGAAGTCGAGCGAGCCATCCTGGAGGATGTCGCACTCGGTCCCCTTGAACACGGTGAACCCCGGCCGGGCGGCATTCAGGGCGTCGATCTCGCGCCACTGATGCCGCACCCGATCCGGCGTCAGGCCGTTGGCCACGGTCAGGCTCTGCGAGTGGTCACCGATGCCGAGATACTCGTAGCCGAGTGCCGCCGCGGCGTCGGCCATCTCCGCGAGCGTGGCCGACCCGTCGCTGGCGGTGGTGTGGTTGTGGAACACGCCGCACAAATCCGAAGGCCGCAGCAGCCGCGGCAAGTCGCGCCGGCGGGCGAGTTCGAGCATCGACGGGTCGTCGCGCAGTTCCGGCGGCACGAACTCTAGCCCGAGGGTGGCGTACACTTCGTCCTCGGTCTCGCAGCCGCGCGCCACCCCCGCGAGCAACTTCGGCGCGGCCAGGGCTTCCAGTGCAACCAGGTGCGAGGCCGGCCCGGTGAGCCGCAAAACTTCCCACGCGAACTCGTCGGGGTGGCAGGCGTGGACGCGGACCACGGCAATCAGGCGGCGCGTGCGGTAGGCCACCTGCACCCGGACCCGCGCGCCCGCCGCGCCGGACTCGACCACTTCGGTCACGGCCTCGATGCCGCCGAGCGCGGCCAGCACGCCGGCGGGGTCATCGGCACTCGCCAGGAGTACGATTTCACCGACGGTCTCGACCCCGCGCCGAATCTCGCCGACTGGCTCGACCGAGGCGCCGGAGATTACGGCGAGAGCGTCGGCCAACTGCTCGCCAACGCGGCGGGCATGGTCAAGCCGCAACCGGTCGCCGGCTTCGAGCAGGTAGCGCACGGCGCCCAGGATGCGCTCGGCCGACTTATCGCCGAAACCCTTCACCTTCGCCACCCTGCCCGAGGCGCACGCCGCTTCGAGTTCTTGCAGGCTGTTCAGTTGCAGCGCGTCGAACAGCGCCCGCGCCTTCTTGGGGCCGAGGCCCGGCACCCGCACGAGTTGCCGCAAACCGGCAGGGGTCTTCTCGCGCAGGTCGTCCAGGAACGGCAGCCGCCCGGTACGGACCAGCACGCCGACCTTCTCGCCGACCACGCCGTTGAGGTACGGGATGCGGCTCAACTGCCCGGCCGCGACCACGGGGGCGAGTTCGAGGTCGAGTGCCCGCAGCGACTCGGCGCCCTGCGAGTAAGCGCGGGCCTTGAACTCGCTCTCGCCGTTGAGTTGCAGCAGCAGCGCGATTTCGTCGAGGGCGACGGCGGCGTCGAACGCGGTCATGGGGCGGGTCTCCTTGGAGGGGATTGTAGGCGCGGGCGTGCCTACAATCCGACCATGCCCCGCGCCCCCCGCTCCTCGAAAGTCGCTCCCGCCCCGCCCCGCCCCGCCATCGCCGACCCGATCGCCGCACTCGACGCCCTGTTCGCCACCCAGGGACGCACCCCGCTCGAGTTTCAGCGGCGGGCGTGGGTCGAGTACATCGCCGGCCAGTCGGGACTCATCCACGCCGCGACCGGCACCGGCAAAACCCTCGCCGC